>CAYGMR010000175.1:0-10570 GCA_964350725.1 uncultured Ardenticatenaceae bacterium
CATTAAATGGTAAAAATGTGGTTTGTTGTGGGCAAACGCTCACCATTACAATTAGACGCATAACGTAAATGGATAGTGACGAAGTTTCTTCACAGATTTCGTGTCTATCATAGGATTATTTGGAAGGAGACAACGCGTGAATATCAAAATCGCCCCACTCAACCCCGCAGAAATGAAAACCCCATTAACTTCTGATTTTGGATTTGGTAATAAATTTACGAACCGTATGTTTACGCAAAAATATACGCGTGGGGTCGGTTGGCATGATGCTGAGATTGGCCCTTATGGGAATTTTTCTTTACCTCCTTCAACGGCCGTTTTTCATTATGCTCAGGAAATATTTGAAGGCACAAAAGCATATCGCCGGGCAGACGGCCGTATCAATTTTTTTCGCCCTTGGGAAAATATGAAACGGTTTAACCGTTCGGCGAGTCGTATGGCGATGCCTACTGTTGATGAAGAGGATCATCTGGCAGCCATTCTCAAACTCGTTGAATTAGAGCAAGAATGGGTGCCATCGGCTCCAGGAGCCACCTTGTACATTCGTCCGGCAATGATCGCTTCAGACGCCGCACTGGGCGTGTATTCGAGTAATCAATATATCCATTTTGTGATCGTTGGCCCGGTTGGTGCTTATTTCAAAGAAGGATTTAACCCGGTGCCAGTGTATATTTCTGATCAATATCGACGGGCTGTGCGCGGTGGTTGTGGTGCGGCTAAGACGGGTGGCAATTACGCTTCGAGTTTGTTTGTGGGTACAGAAGCGAAGAAAAAAGGCTATTCGCAGGTATTGTGGTTGGATGCGGTTAACGGCCGTTACATCGAAGAAGTGGGTGCCATGAATATTTGTTTTGTATACGAAGGCAAAAAAATCGTCACACCCCCCCTCAGCGATAGTATCTTAGCCGGTGTTACACGCGATTCTGTGTTGAAACTTGCACCCCACCTTGGTTATGAAGCTGCCGAAGAAGAAATTGATGTCTTTGAGATGATGGCAGATATTAAGAGTGGAAAAATCACTGAAGTTTTTGGATGTGGAACTGCAGCTGTGATTGCACCTGTGGGCAAATTTGGCTATCGAGACGAAGAGATCATTATCAACAATTACGAACCCGGCCCCGTCGCTAGTCGCTTGTTCAAAGAATTAACAGATATTCAATACGGCCGTAGCGAAGATCCCTTTAGCTGGACCATAACAATTTAGTTTTGATAGGTTTAACCTTCTCTTTGATAGTTTCTGACAGCAGAGCCGGGTAAACTGTAAGCAGTACAGAAAAAACAACATAAAAACGTAGGAGGACGATAATCGAATTAAGCGGTTGTCGTCTTTGTTATGTATGGAGGTAATTATGCGCCAGGTAGCAATATTAGGCGTGGGACAAGTGCCTGTTCGTGAGCATTGGGCCACGTCAATAAGGCAATTAGCTGTGGATGCTGGTCGCGCCGCTATGGAAGATGCGGGCATAGATAAAGTTGATGGGATTTACGTCGGCAATATGACCAGCGGCAATTTGAATCAACAACGCCAATTAGGTGCGCTTGTGGCCGATTTCTTAGGGCAGTGGGGTGTGGAAGCGGTTAAGTTGGAGGCAGCTTGTGGTTCCGCAGGTTCAGCCATGCGGCAAGGCATTATCGCTGTGTCCAGCGGTGAAATGGATGCAGTTCTCGTTATCGGTGTGGAAAAGATGACTGAGACACCAAGCCGCACAACTACATCGGCTTTGGCGACAGCGGCTGATGCCGATTATGAGATTGAACATGGTGTTTCATTTGTGGGTTTGAATGCCCTCATTATGCGTCGCTATATGCATGAATATGGGTATGATCGTCGTGATTTTGCCCCCTTTGCCTTGAATGCCCATGCGAACGGTGCTAAAAACCCCAATGCACTCTTCCGCCAGCCGATTAATCAGAAAGTTTGGGACAACGGCCGTATCATTGCTGATCCCATTAGCTTATTCGACGCTTCACCCATAGGTGATGGCGCGGCCGCCTTGCTTTTGGTTCCTGCTGATAAAGCACCAGAAGCTGTGCGTGTAATCGGTTCTGCTTCAGCCATTGATACCCTCGCCATTCATGATCGTGAAGATATGTTACGCTTGCAAGCTGCCGAAAAATCAGCCATGGCAGCTTACCAGCAGGCAGGTATTGGCCCGGAGCAAGTTGATTTCTTTGAGCTGCATGATGCATTTAGTGTGATGGCGGCGCTTTCGTTAGAAGCCAGTGGGTTTGCACTGCCAGGCGATGGCGTAAAGATGGCACTTGAAGGCGCTATTTACCCGGATGGTACACTCCCGATTTGCACAATGGGCGGTCTGAAAGCGCGTGGGCATCCAGTGGGTGCAACTGGACTTTATCAGTTAGCGGAGGCAACATTGCAACTGCGTGGCGATGCCGGTGAGGCCCAAATTGATGGCCTACGCATTGGCATGACTCAAAATATTGGTGGCAGCGGCGCTACAATCGTCACCCATTTGTTGGAAAAACCATAAAAAGCGTAGCAGCGTTGCAAAGTGAGCTGTCTTTTTGACCTGCAACTTTGTAACGCTGCCACTTTGCAATTCTAAAACCATTCCCAATGGCCTACAGCTTCTACGCTCGTCTCCACCACCGCTTTCGTTATCAACAGGAATTCACCCGCGATTATTCGCCTTTGTATACGGCCGTTTACGGTGTTGTAGCTGATTGGTTTGAAGCAGATCCAGAGGATGCGGTTGTAAAATGGTTGTTGGTGGCGGGCGACGGCCGTTCCACATTTGATGTGCCATTATTATTACTGGCTGGACTTCATCGTGATGTCCTTATGCGTATTCCTGCTGCATCTGAATTAGCCAGTTTTTATCCCTCTGTGGGTGGCGAGGCCAGTGCCGAGCAGTTGTTTGGCAATGAAATATATGATGAGCGTGTACCTGCCATGCAGGGCTATCGTAAACCGTCAAGCCGCTTGCAAACTGCATTGCGAACTGCGATACTCGCTCGTCGCGAAGTTTTGCAGCAATTTATACAGACGTTTACCGTGCAGACCAACGAAACAGGACGGGGCATTGTTTGGTTGCTGCCTTTAATGTTCTCAAATTGGGAAGCGGTTCATTTGGTTGATTTAGGTGCCAGTGCGGGGTTGAATTTGATTGCAGAACAGCGCACGTTTGAGTTTTTTGACAGGAACGGCCGTTTACAACTGACACTTGGCCAAGGAGCCCTTGCCCAGTTTGCTGTCAAAATTGAAAGTGGGCATTTACCCGTAGTGCCACAAAGTCGTCGGATACCACATATTATTAGTCGCACTGGCTGTGATTTGTTTCCGTTTGAGTTAGAAACGGCCGTTGACGCGCAAACCCTTGCTGCGTTCATTTGGCCAGATCAGGTTGCGCGTTTGCAGCGTTTGCGTGAAGGCATTGCTGCCTTTCATCAGGTGCAACAAAGTCACGCACCTGTGCATTTGCACGCGGTTGATTTGCCTAATGAATTGCCCGCCTTTTTACAAAAATCCGTCCCATCCACACCACATCCCATCATTCTTTACAACACGTTTATCACCATGTATTTAACCGAACATGGAGCTGCTTTGCGCGAAATCATCGCTGCCTGGGCAGAGCGGCAGCAAAGGCCGGTTTTATGGGTTCAGTGGGAGCCTGTGAAGAATTTGGGCGGCGCGACAGCCGAAGAGCCGCAGTTTGGTTGGCTGCTCTGGCTGGCTGATTATTGGGAAAATGGTATCCATTCCCAATGGCGGTTTGGCTGGACACACCCACATGGCCATCACCTACAACTTTTGCCTGGACTTACTCAATGGGCTAAAAGAAACGCCAAAACTTGATTTCCCCCCCCCCAGAAATTTTCACTTTGCTGCTTTCGACAGAGTCGTGAAAACGCTTCAATATCTCCCAAAATCTAACTAAAACTATACAAATCTCCATTTATTTGTTATATTTCCATAGATTTTAACGAGAACTTCGCTAAGCACAGTCCTCGTTGTTCAAAATATAAAATTGGAGTCTGGAGAATTTTAGACCTGTCAAGTTTTTATCACGAGTAGACTGTGAGCAAATCTGTTAAATAATCTGACAGGTCGCCTCAGGTAAAATAAAAAAACTAATGCCCAGGATAAAATAGTGATATGACGGTTTACCAAATTCTGCTAACTGAAAATTAATGACAGTAATAACTTCTGAAAAAACTTATTCTTATTGGCGTGTGTTGCGGTTGAGCAGCTTCCAGATTGGTTCTGCGATGGGTGACATTCTGGTGACTAGCATTTGGAATCGAGTGATGATTTCGAATTTTGGCATTGCGGCTGCGCCTGTAAGTTTATTGATCGCATTGCGTTATCTTTTGTCGCCTTTAAGTTTGTGGGCAGGGTTTTTGTCTGATAACAAGCTCATTATGGGGCTACGGCGCACGCCTTTTATTTGGTTCGGCCGTATCTTTATGATCTTTTCACTCCCGTTGTTAGGATTAAGTTTGATGCGTTTTAGTGATGGACAAGCTGATTGGATTGGGTGGGGATTGGCATTAATGTCATCGCTGCTTTACGGAATTGGTACATTAATTTCGGGTAGTCCTTATCTGGCTTTGGTGCGTGATTCTGTGCCGCAGAAGAAACAAGGGTTAGCGATTTCTACAGTCGAGACGGTGTTGATCATCTGTTTTGCGATTGTTGGCATTAGTTTCAGTGTGTGGATGGAAACATATGATCCGGCGGTATTTTGGCAGCTTGTATTGGCCACAATGCTGATCGGCGGATTTTTCTGGTTTTTTGCAATTGTGGGTGTGGAGAAACGTGCAACGGCCGTATTTGCCCAAACCCAACAATCAACCACCCGTGCTGATTTCAAATTAACTATGAGCCGTATATGGCAAGACCCACGCACACGCGGCTTTTTCCTGTTTTTATCGCTAGCAACCATGTCAGCTTGGGCACAGGACGCTATTTTAGAACCATTTGGCGCGGAAGTATTTAATTTACCTGCGGGGCAGACGACGCGCTTCAACAGTTATTGGCAAGCTGCAACAGTTGTTACATTGTTATTGAGCGCGTTTTTGTGGCGTAAACGGCCGCCGGAACGCCAAAGTAAAATTGCCTCTGGCGGTTTGTTGACCATGGCGTTGGGAATGGTTTTATTGATGGCAGCATCTTTTGCTGGACAGCTAAACTTAATCCAAATCGCGCTTCTTATCTTTGGTGGCGGTTTTGGGGTGTATACATTTGGTGGTCTAAGTTTGATGATGGTGATGTCTTCAGACAAAGAGGCTGGGGCTTATTTGGGCTTGTGGACCGTTTCAGTTTTGGTCTTCAAAGGCTTGGGAACCTTTATTGGCGGGTCACTGCGTGATTTGTTAATACTGAACTTGGAATTAGGTTCTGGATTTAGTTATGGCATGGTTTTTGCTTTGGAGGCTGTGGGCTTGGTAACGGCCGTTTTAATTCTGTCGCGTGTTGATGTGATTGGCTTTGCGCGTGACATGGGGCGCGTGCTTAACCGTACTGACGTTCAAATTGCAAGTGCTGACTAATAAATCACAAAAAGTCGAATGCAAGTTGGCGCACTACGGCCGTTTCTAAGTTACTTACCCCTACGCCCAACAAACGTAAAGCTTGGCCTGGCTGCCAATTGTCTTGCCAAATAGCAAAGGCAAGCCGCGTAATATCTTCCTCGCTGTCGATACCCACTGTGACACTGCGCTGGCGCGTAAATGTCGTGAAATCGGGCCAGCGAAACTTTACATAAACCGTATTAGCCGTTAAGTTTTTCTTTTGCATGGACGTGGCTATGTTGGCACACATTTTCGTTAACTGCTTCTCTAAAACAGCTGCATCCGCAATATCACGATTAAATGTCCATTCTTGACTGATACTTTTGGAAGGGCCGCGTTCAGCATGGACGCTGCGTTTATCAATTCCTTTGGCACGCTGTACCATTGCTGGTCCATGTTTGCCAAATAATGCCTTTAACTGCTGGCTGTCAGCTTCAGCTAACTGTCCGCAATTTGTGATGCCAATTTCTGCTAATCGTTCTGCGGTACGTGGCCCAATGCCCCAAATTACGCGCGTCGAGAGTGGTGCCAGGAAAGCGGCTTCTGTGCCCGGTGGCACGATGGTACAACCTTGTGGTTTTTCATAATCTGAGGCGATTTTAGCGACGAGTTTGCTGGTGGCGAGACCCACTGAGCAGGGCAGATTGGTTTGGGTATAAACGGCCGTTTGAATTCCCCCCGCGTGTTTTTCAGGTTCACTCTGTTCACTCAGATCGATATAGGCTTCATCGACGCTGATTTGTTCGACAGGGCCATACATTTTTAAGATTGTCATCACGTGGCGTGAACATTCGCGAATGCGGGGCCAATTTGTGGGCACAATTCTAAGTTGTGGACAAAGGCGCACGGCACGGCTGGTGGGCATCGCTGAGCGGATGCCTAACTTGCGTGCTTCATAACTTGCTGAGGCGACGACGCCCCGTGAATCTGGCTGACCACCCACAACCAGTGGCACACCTGCATCTTCAGGATGATCTAAAATATGTACATTCACATAGAAAGCATCCATGTCTAGATGTAGGATTGTGCGCGTCCAGGTTTTTTGGTTCATGATAAATGATAAATTCTGTTTGCAAAAGTTAGGTGATTGTAACTATACAGCCACTCTCCGGCTCGGGCAGGAGACACGGACGGAGCACCTGAATAGTTACAGGTGATTAATTATTAGGCCCATGCAACATATGGTAAACAACAATACTTAAGGCAACATGCACATTTAACGACATCCCTTTGCCATACATCGGCAAAAACACGGAGGCATCGCAAGCGTTCAGTGTCGCTTTGGTAACGCCGTGATCTTCATGACCAACGACAAGGCAAGTCTTTTGCGGGTAGGTATAAGTGTGGTAGGGAACGGCCGTGTCTGTCAACTCCACTGCTACAATTTGATAACCTGCTTTCTTCAACTCTCCAATTGCTACCAATGGATCATTTTCGTAATGCCAGGGCACACGCAAGCTTTTAAAGCGACCTACTTTGTCAATAGTCGCATTGGGTGGCCGCGGCGTGATACCCGTCAAAATCAATTCAGTTAAGTCTGCGCCATCTGCCAACCGGAAACAGGAACCGACATTGGCTGGATATTCGACACTTTGTAGCAGGCACACAATATCCATATCGGGTCGATTGTTGCGTTTATAATCGCGTAAAAAGCGCTTGAGCGGCGTGCCAATTAATGGTTTCAAAATATCCTCACAAAATGATTGGCTCTTGGCCGACACGACATTGTTCCGCATCAAAAATGCTCAAAATCTGATCAACCGCTCGATCTTGTTCACCATCTGCGTTGATGATGCAATAATCAAATTCCTTGAGCCTCTGTAACTCTTTGCGTGCAAAAGCGATGCGCATATTGACACCTTCATGCGTTTCAGATTTGCGCTCGATCAAACGATTTACCAAATCTTCTTCGGTTGCAGTGCGTAAAAAGACAAACATCCCGTTTGGAATCAACTTACGCAAAGTCGCCGCCCCTTGCACATCCACACGCATGATCACATTTTTGCCGCTAGCCAGCGCATCACGAATCTGCTGCTTGGGAACGCCTTTGTAATCATTGTAAACGACAGCATATTCGAGCAGTTCTTCTTCTTCAATCATGCGAGCGAATTGGTCATGAGTGACAAAAAAGTAATCATAGCCATCGACTTCACCTTCGCGCGCTGGGCGTGTGGTGGCTGTAACTACAAAATAAAAATCATCAGGACGCCGCTCAATTACCATGCGTGCTATCGTATCTTTGCCCACACCTGATGGGCCTGAAATGACCATAAGCTTGGGATATACTTTAAAATCTACAGTTGCCTCTGTCATAAAATTTGCACCTATTCGTTACCAATTTATAATGGAATAGATTTTATCAGGAGTTAGCAGCTATGCCATTTTATGATTATCGTTGTAATACATGTGGGAAAAATACGCATTTATTTTTGAGTTATACTGAATATGACACGGCCGTTCCCATCTGTCCCCATTGTCAAAGCAACCAAATGAGTCGTCTCCTCAGCCGCATCTCCATTGCCAAATCGGAAGATGCACGCATGGATTCCTTACTCGATGACCCTTCTCTCGCTAATCTGGACGAAGATGATCCACGTGCCATGGGCAAGTTTATGCGCCGCATGAGCCAAGAAACTGGCGAAGATATGGGTGAAGAGTTCAACGAAGTGGTCGAACGTCTTGAAAAAGGGGAGTCGCCTGACGCTATCGAACAATCTATGCCAGACTTGGGCAATGACATGGGCATGATTTCATAGGGGTTTGGCACGCCAAATCCCTACTTCCTCCACTCTGCCAAACAACCCTAGAATGTAAAAAAAACACCCTTGACACATTAGAACATCCGTTCTATTCTCTGTATCAGAACATAAGTTCTAGTATCGAATCGAACCCGCTACCCTCCCGATTAAGGCATTGGTGGGACTGGACACCCGCCAATGCCACACTTTTTCCAATCGCCTAGAAATAGTGGCTGCGTGCATTCTGGCGCTGTTGATTCATAGGCAAGGGGCTGTTTTGCAGTTACCGAGATTTAAGATGAGGAGACGACATGGCAAGTAATACCTATTATTCAAAAAAAGCTTCTGGATTTAACTTAGGTTCATTGAATCTCAGCGACCATCGCAAGCTCATTATTGGCGCCATCATGCTGGTGGCATTATTGGCATTTGAATTTTTTAATTTTGACACGACCCAATTTGCTCTACGTAGTTTGTTGGGTGATGTTGATTTTGTCGGCTTGATGTGGGCCACCATCCTGGCTGTTGCCTTTTGCGCGATTGATTTTGCCGGACTCACGCGCCTTTTCACACCCGAACGCGGGCGCGATGAGCCACGAGAGGTTTGGTATCTGATGGGTGCCTGGCTGCTTGGCGCCACGATGAACGCGGTCATGACTTGGTGGGCTGTCTCGCTCACGCTGCTCAACCAATCTTTTGGCAATGAAGTTCTTAGTCGTGAACAATTGCTGCGCTATGTTCCTATTTTTGTAGCGGTGTTAGTTTGGCTGACACGCATTTTGTTTATTGGTGCTTTATCAGTGGCTGGTGAACATATTTTCAATTCGAATGGCAAAGTGCGACGTTCTAACTCAGCCTCGAAGAAGGGCAATAGTTCACAAAAAAGTGTCCCGGCACGGTCATCGGTAACACGTACGGCCGTTCCTAAACAAGCTGCTCCGCCCCGGCGTGCCATGCCCGCGCCTAAACGCGCGTCTGCCCCCACATCGGCACCGCGCACGATGCAAACTGCATCACCTCCCCCACCACCACCTGTCGTACCGTCACAACCCAGGTCAGCGCCCAAAGCGAATCCGATGCCCCAGGCAGTTCCGACTTCGCGGGTCTCACGTATCCGGCAGCGTCCGCCTATCCCCAAAGGAAGTAGTATGCGGCAGCCAAGCAGCGTACATGCACAGCCGAAGACTCGTCACTAATATCCATAACCAATATGGTGTAAAATAAAGATAACTATGCAGGTCAATCCCGCACAGGTAGGAATCCAAAAGCCAGGATACCGGCTTGCGCGGGTATGACACTTGAGAGACAGGTGTATAGTTACAAATAAAGCAACAAAATATTTGAGGGCAAAATGGCTCCTTATACTGAAATTGATACGCCCATAAACGAATATCATGATCCTTATTATGAACCCGAGGAATATTACTTCTGGGATGAGGATCCACACCAACAAGTTCAGCAGCGGATGTTGTTTGTACTGGGGGCAGTTTCAGTACTTGTCATTTCCTTTGCCCTGCTTGTGGTTCCCAAATGGGTTGGTGTGGGTGGCGGGCCAGAAACGGCCGCACCAGTGACAAATACGGCCGTTTCTGTAGACACAATTCCCGCCGCTGTCGATCTGCAAGAGGAAAACATCGCCGCTGCGCCAGCCGTTGCAGCCAACACATCCAACGGTTCTATTTCATCCGTGTTTACACCCGAGGTGCGTCATTGGGAAGCACAAATTTTGGGCTGGGCTGAGCAATACGATCTCGATCCAGACATTATCGCTACCATTATGCAGATCGAATCATGTGGCAATCCGAACGCAGTCTCGGTGGCAGGGGCGCAGGGCCTGTTCCAGGTGATGCCTTTCCACTTCTCGAACGGCGAACAGATGCAAGACCCAGACACAAATGCACGCCGTGGCATGAATTTCTACAACGAACAGTTACGCTACACGGGTGGTGACATTTACCTCTCGTTTGCGGGCTATAACGGTGGTTATGCAGCTTCTGGTGGCAATTATGCCAACTGGCCCAACGAGACCCAACGCTATCACAAATGGGCCAAAGGCATTTATGATGATGCCAAAGCGGGTCTATCCAGCAGCCCGGCCTTAGAGGAATGGTTGGCGGCTGGCTGCGCACCCGGTTGCCAGATTGCAGCAAGTCGTTTAGGATTAAACTGATCAGCGGTCAGAGAATTGTCGAATAGATTTGTCAAATTTAGTGTCAAGCTTGCAGCGCTACCAGACCATATTTGACAAATCTCATGCGTGAATAGGTGCAATATTTTTACAACGGCCGTTTTGATAA
>CAYGMR010000176.1:0-10226 GCA_964350725.1 uncultured Ardenticatenaceae bacterium
CTGTTATCCAAACAGCAGGGGCTCCAGCCCGGATCAACAATGGGGAATGTTACCCCCACACGATGTTGACTGTTGCTTGGATGACAGGCAACGTAGGCATCCAAGGGTCTGGTGTCGGACCTAACATGCATAACAGCGCCTCAAATGCCGGCCCAGCACTAGTTAAAGCTGGAAGTGCCAACGTCCCGAGTATTCCCAATCCTTTAAATGAGGGCAGAACTCGTCAAGGAGGTCTTAACACTATCAACAACTGTGAAATATGGGATGCAGTTCTCAACGATGAGTATACGGCCGGTGACCTTGGCAAGCAGCCATGCAACCTGAAGATGATCATCTCTGCCGATTTTGGCGACGCACTCAACCAGCGTGCAGGCTTAGTGAAAGGTATTGAAGCCCATAAAAAAGTCGAGTTCGTGGCTGTGCAATCCCTTTTCCTCAACACTAGCGCCACTTATGCAGACCTGGTGCTACCAGTAACCAGCAAATGGGAACGCTACGGGGGTTTCCTAACTGGAAACCGTGATATCCTTATTTTTCACCGTCAGATCACAGAACCATTATTCGAGGCCAAAGATGACATGTGGATTGCCCGCGAACTTGGAAGCCGTTTAGGGTTAGACACAAGCGAAATCGACCCCATACCACTAAAGCAGCAAGTCTTTAATCAATTAGCAGGAGCTACCGTTATAACTGAGGATGGCTCTGGTTATGAACCTTTGGTAACGATCACTGCTGCTGACATCAAAGAAATGGGGGTTGAAGGTGAACCTCAGATTGGTCGCATTACCTACCAAGAATTTAAGGAAAAGGGTCTTTATCAAGTACCCCGTTCGATTGACGACAATCTCGGCCATACAGAGCTAGAAGCATTCATTGCCGATCCCGAAGAGAATCCTACTGAAACAGCGAGTGGCAAGCTAGATATCTATTGTCCCGCCATTTCTGAATGGGTTGCCAAATGTGGTTTTAACACCAAAGATCCGCTACCTAAATACGATCCAGCAATTGAGGGTTATGAAGATACATTCGCTGATTGGGAATCCCAAGTTAAAGGTGACTATCCATTGCAATTAATCACGATTCACTATCAGCGTCGTAGTCATTCTAGCTTCGATAATGTCCCATGGTTACGCGAAGCCTTTCCGCAAGAATTGATGCTCAATCCGGAAGATGCCAAAGTGCGAGGTATCAAAAATGGCGACATCGTACAAGTAAGTAGCCGCCACGGCAGCGTCATCCGGCCAGTTCTTGTCACTCCTAGGATTAACGTGGGTGTGATAGCACTGGGCGAAGGTGCGTGGGCAGTCATCGATCCAGATACGGGAGTTGATATTGCTGGCGCAACCAACACATTGAACGGCCCTATTGCCACTGGCCAGGGCCATACAGGTCATAACACGTGCAATGTAGAAGTCACTAAATACGATGGACCCATCGCTTTGCAACCGGACGACAAATGGCCTCAACGAATCGTGTTTAGCCAGGAGGTTTAACAATGGCAAAGCAATTAGCATTCTATTTCAACTCAAGCGTCTGTACTGGTTGTAAGACATGTCAAATCGCTTGTAAAGATCGGAGCGATCTTCCTGTAGGAGTGAATTGGCGGCGTGTTCATCAATATGAAGGTGGGAATTGGATTCCTACACCTAACAATCCTAAATTGATGACCCCAAACAATGTGTTTGTTTACTCGCTTTCAATAGCCTGTAATCACTGTGAAGATGCGCTATGTGTTCAAGTTTGTCCCACGGGAGCGATGCATAAGGGAGAAGATGGGGTCGTTTTAATTGACCCAGACAAATGTATCGGCTGTCGTTATTGTGAGTGGGCTTGCCCTTATGGCGCGCCCCAATATGACGAATCTATCGGGAAGATGACAAAATGTGACTTCTGCCAGGATCTCGTTGCTGAAGGTAAAAACCCTGTTTGTGTAGATGCCTGCCCAATGCGTGCCCTGGAATTTGGCGAACTGGACGAGCTGCGTGCCAAATACGGCGATGTCAATGCTATCGAACCGCTACCGGCTTCTAACATTACGGAACCCTCGTTAGTGATTACGCCTCACAAAGATGCACAGTTTAGCGGCGAAGGAACCGGTCGGATATTGGACCTAGAGGAGGTATAGTGATGAGTACACGAGAATGGGCTTTGATTATATTCACGATCTTTGCGCAAATGTCAGTCGGGGCATTTCTAGTCCTCGGTTTGGTACACTTTTTTGCAGCACGAAAGGCTGGGCCAGAAGAAGCTGCCCGCTTGAGCGATCGCGCTCTCTTGGCAATTGGGCCCGTACTGATATTAGGTATGTTGGCTTCTCTTTTCCATTTGGGTAATCCGCTAAATGCTTATCAAGCAGTAACAAACCTAGGAACGTCCTGGTTAAGTCGCGAAATTCTTACTGGTGTACTTTTTGCTGTTTTGGGCGGACTGTTTGCCATTATGCAGTGGCGAAAACTAGGCAGTGATGCTTTGCGCAATGTAATTGCCTGGATCGCAACTTTGGTAGGGTTGCTGCTGATTTACAGCATGTCTCAAGTGTATTTGTTACCAACCCAACCGGCCTGGAACGCATGGGCGACGCCAATTTCCTTTTTTGTCACAACGTTTCTGTTAGGCTCTCTGGCAATGGGAGCCGCCTTTGTGGCCAACATTGCTTATCTAAAAAAGAAAGAGGATGCCAATTTGGACACCCAAATGGAACTGCTACGCAGCAGTTTACACTGGATATCGCTGGCTTCTATTCTGTTGTTAGGTGTTGAGCTCATTGTAATGCCTTTATACATTGCCAATCTAGCAATAGGTGGTGGCTCAGCCCTGGAAAGCGTCAGGTTAATGATTAGTGATATGGGTCTGATGTTGGCAGTACGTCTCATCCTGGTTTTCATAGGGGCCGGTATATTTGGGCTCTTTCTTTATCAGGCCAACCCGAGCGCTAACAAAACGAGATATATTTACGTTTATGCCTTTGGTGCCTTTGCTTTAGTGTTGATCTCTGAAATACTGGGACGGTATATGTTTTATGCCACGCATGTCCGCATTGGCATTTAATTAGCACAATGACCCCTTTAGTATAAGTAAATATCTGGGGGAGATAACGTGTTGAACATATTATCTCTCCCTTTGCTTTTCTCTTGGTAATGGTCACATGAATGCCGAACGATTAGGACTGGCGATTGTTGTTTTGCTAATAGCAGGGTTATTTGGCGTGACCGCTCATGTTTCTGCTATTTGACCCGGCCGCCGTCATCGCCACTATGAATCCATTATCCAATTCACCCATCACCCCTACCAAGGAACCCACAATCAGCACCGCTTGCGCGACTAACCGGCGCAGGGGGGTGTCAACACAGCCCAGATCGTTACATTTATCACCTATTTTATTGTGCTATTGTCACTACTCTTAATCTCACTAACGGCCGTATACTGGCAATGGAAACGCAGAAAAACAAACGGCTAAAGCTATTCATCATAATAAATGATCCTTTTAATCTTATGCTGGAATAGACAAGCCAATGCCAAAACGATCCAGTTTACGGATCATTACTTTCTTGCATTGGCCAAACACGCCTGGAGGCAAAGTTGATAACAGAAAATATAGAATTAAGTACCCAAGAATGGCAAGAAAAACTAACCGGCGAACTGCTACTATTTACGCTGCTAGGCAAGATGCTGCTGCAAATTCCGGAAAAAAGCTGGTTACAACCAATTTTGGATGAAGACCTGTTTACCGAAGCCCCATTTGCCGAGCAGCAAGCTGATGTCATCCAAGGGCTAGCATTGCTAGAACAATGGGCCCAGACACATCATGGTACGCTTACCAGCGAGGGCATCACCGACCTGAAAGCCGATTACACGCGACTGTTTACCGGTCTGGCGAAAACCCCTGTAGCCCCATGGGAATCGGTCTTCTTTACCGAGGAACGGCTCGTTTTTCAGAAACAAACCCAAGATGTGCGCAACTGGTACCGGCATTACGGTATGGCAGTCAATAACCAATATAAAGAGCCAGAAGATCATATCGGATTAGAACTAACCTTTTTGGCACATTTAGCCAAAATGGGTTTAGCCGCGCTGGCAGCCCACAATCCGGCCGATTTTGAACAGACATTGGCGGCCCAGCGCGATTTCGCCTCCAAGCACCTCTTCTTATGGGCACCGCTGTGGTGTAATGTGATTCAAAAACATGCAAAAACAGACTTTTATCGTGGCTTGGCCCTTGTTGTCAACGGCGCGGTCATTGAACTGGCAGCGGTTCTGAATTTAAGTATTCCCAAAGAGAAACAATCATGAATCTTTTGGCATTAGCAGCTCGCTGGGAAGAGGTCATGGCGCAAACGGCCGTTTCGTTTACACAAGAACGCTGTTTATACACGCATGACAAATTCGCCTCCTGTACTGCCTGCCAAAACATTTGCCCGATTCATGCCATCCAATTCGGGCCGCCCCCTACATTTAACAAAGATGCTTGCCAGCAGTGCCGGGCTTGCTTGCCTGTTTGCCCGGTAGGTGCATATGCAGCCGACGACGAAGTTGAAGCCTTATTAAACTGCGCCACCCGCTTAGATGTGCAAACTTGTGAAATCGTGTGTTCTCTTAACCCCAACATTGCCATCGGTGACCCCGCTGCGGCGGCCATTCGTGTGCGCGGCTGCCTGGCCGGTTTGGGTGTTGGCGCTTATCTGAGTTTAGCCAATCAGGGGTTGACACAAATCATTGTGCGCTTAGATGCGTGTGCTGGTTGCCCTTGGAGCGAGCTGTGCTTGCAAATAGAATCTCAAGTAAAACAAGCTCAAAGGATTCTGGCTGCCTGGAAGCTTGATAATGTATTGCTTTGTGCCCCCCCCGAAACGGCCGTCGAGTTCAAGAAACGGCCGTATTGGAGTGCGGGTTCACCGCCAGTGTCACGTCGCGACCTCTTTCGTTGGCGCAAAAAAGAAAAAGAGACAGAAGCTGAAGATAAAAACGTCAGCAAATACAATCCCTTCCGTGAACGTTTGCGCATCTTACAAGCTTTCAGGAAACGGCCGTTAACCGATCATAACGACGCAGTTTTGGATGCTCTAGGATTTGCTCTAGTTTCAATCAACGCTGACTGCACCGCTTGTGGTGTCTGTGCGCGTGCTTGTCCTACCGGCGCCTTACAACTCACAAAAGAGGATGGCTCTTTTCAACTGAACTTTACACCCCAAGCCTGCATTGGCTGTGACATTTGCAGCCATGTTTGTGTACCGCAAGCCATCACAATCGAACACGCGGCCACATATAATCAAATTTTTAATACCGATAGTGACCAAATTGTGCAACAAGGCAGTCTGACGCAATGTGCGAAATGCAATACATATTTCGCTGATAAAGGTACCACACAACTTTGTCCACCCTGTGAATTCCGCCGTCAGAACCGTTTTGGCTCGACCCTGCCGCCAAGATTGACGACTACCTTGAATAATAAAACCGCCCAGGCTATAGAAGCCAGGAGTAGATAATTGTGATTATTGACATCACCCATGAAACTCATGATCAAATAAAAAATCCACATCTGGCTAAATATGCAGCCATCTATTTGCGTATTTTTGACAATTTCATGGATCAAGTGGCCACGTCTGGCATTGAAATTGATACCCAGGATTACAGCCAGGAAACAGCGTCTGCGACCACCCGCTTGCGCCAAAAGGGTGCTGTACTGCGCAATACAGACCGCAGCATTTATACCAATGCGATCTCACCAGCCTGCGTCGCCTGCCAAAAGGGAGTGGGCAGCGCGACCCTTTTCACCTCTCTGCAATGTCATCGTGATTGTTATTATTGTTTCAACCCGAATCAAGTCGAATATGAATTTTTCCAGCAGAACAAGCGTAACCCTGCACAAGAGTTGGCCCAAGTCTATGCAGCCGGTCAAAAGGTCAACTATTTGGCGTTAACCGGCGGTGAGCCCCTTATGCACAAAGCTGAAGCGGTTGCTTTCTTCCAAACTGCCAGTGACGCTTTTCCACAAGCCCACACGCGCTTGTATACCACTGGCGATCATGCCAATGAAGCGACGCTGCAACAATTGCAAGCGGCCGGACTTGAGGAAATTCGCTTCAGCATCCGCATGCACGATTTGGCCAAAGGTCACCGTTTAACTTTTGAACGCATCGCTTTGGCCAAACAATATATCCCCACCGTCATGGTTGAAATGCCAATTTTGCCAGGCACTTTGGCAGAAATGAAAACTGTTTTATTGGAATTAGAAAAGCTGCAAATTCACAGTATTAATTTACTTGAGTTTTGCTACCCGTTCACTAATTCACAAGCATTTAATCAACGTGGATTCAAGGTAAAAAAACGGCCGTTTCAAATCCTCTATAATTACTGGTATGCCGGTGGCGTGCCCATCTCAGAAAGCGAACTGGTTTGCCTGCAGTTGCTGGAATTTGCCCTTGAACAAAAGCTGACCATCGGTGTGCATTATTGTTCATTGGAAAACAAATTAACCGGACAAAACTATCAACAGAATTACGGCCGTTCCTTACCTAAAACAACTTATTTTTCTGACAAAGATTACCTGCTGAAAAGCGCCAAAGTATTTGGTCGGGATATTTCCAAGGTTCTCAATGTGTTCAACCGCAACGGCTATCAGGATTACCAACGTAATCGCGAACACCGCTATTTGGAGTTCCATGTAGACCAAATAAAAAGCCTGTCCGCTCTGGATATTGAAGTCGGTATTGCCACGAGTACTCTGGAAATGCGGCAGGATGAATTAGTTATGCGCGAACTAAAAGTTGATCTGACTCGCCCACAGCTATTTGATGTCACCCGTGATGTATAAAGCCTAAAAACGGCCGTTTCAACACTTAACAACCGATCTCCGAGCTTGACTGCCTAAGACCATCTGGTTATGGCAAAACGGCCGTAGTTTTCTGCATATTTAGTGATTAAAAAATAAAACGAGTAATCAACATTGTAGAGCGATTTGGTAAATCGCTGAGACGATTTACCAAATCGTCCTACATTTGTTCCCCGATTATTTTCTTAAACTACAATTATGCAGGAAAGATAGGGTTCGCTGTGGAAACACGCCCACCTCCCGAAATCCCAGACTGTCATCTGGGGTGGAATTGGAAAGGAGAAAATGGACAATCAACAAGCCAAATGGCCGGTTTTTCCACCGGCACATTTTCTAAAAGAAACATATCAAACAAACAAACTATTCCTGATCACAGGTGAAAGTGGAACGGGAAAAACAAGCTGGTGCCAACAGTGGGTAGAATCCGTCCGGGCTGATGGTCGGCGCGTAGGCGGCTTGTTGTCACCCGCTGTCATAACGGATTCACAAAAAGTGGCAATCGATCTTGTCGATTTGGCAACTGGCGAACGGCAGCAGTTGGCGAAAGCGCGACACACCATATCCAATCCAGATGTTCTCACCACAACTAAATGGCAGTTTGACACGGCCGTTCTCACCTGGGGCAATGCCGTTTTACGCCGCGTAACGGCCGTTGACCTACTGATCATCGACGAACTTGGCCCACTTGAATTCGAGCGTGGTCAGGGACTGCAAGCTGCTTTCCAATTAATTGAGGCAGCGTGTTACGGATTGGCTGGGGTGGTGGTACGGCCGTCGCTCCTTGCCACAGCACAACAGCACTGGCCCTGGGCACAAACAATCCTAGTCAGCCGGGAACCAGCCGGATGATCCACATTCGTGATTTGTCGGTGCAATTTGGCGAAGTGCCAGCTTTGCAAGATATATCTCTACATATTCCTGCCGGGCAATCTGTGCTGGTAACCGGCCCCTCCGGCTGTGGCAAGAGCACACTGGCCAAAGCTTTGAGCGGACTCATTCCACATGCGCTCGGGGCCAACATGAGCGGCTCCATCCAAATTGCTGGTATGGACACCCACAAGCACACCATCCCTGAACTGGCCCAATGTGCCGGTCTGGTATTCCAAAATCCCTCTACCCAACTTTTCCACCTGCGCGTAGCCGACGAAATCGCCTTTGGTCCGCGTAATTTAGGCCTTGATGAGGCGGAAGTGCAGGCGCGGTCAGAATGGGCACTCAATGCCGTGGGCATTACCCATCTTAAGGAACGGTCACCAGCGCAGCTCTCCGGCGGGCAAAAACAATGTGTAGCAGTTGCTGCTGTGTTGGCGATGCGACCAGATATTCTGATTTTGGATGAGCCGACAGCTTCGCTTGATGTGCCCAACACGAAACAAATTTTGGCAGTACTGCGCACATTGCAACAGTCGCTGGGGATGACAATCGTCTTAATCGAACATCGGCTTTCAGCTGTTTTGCCGCAAGTAGATCGGGTGCTGCTGCTTGAAGCGGGACGGGTCGTAGCCGACGGTGCTCCGCAGGATGTGTTATCGAACCGGCAACTTCGGCTGCAGTTGGGACTGCGTCATCCAGCCGTAGAGAAAATGGACTCATGGCCTAAATTAATCCAACCTAATGGACACGTTCCCACAACAAACGCCCCTTTATTGACGCTCGACGGGATAAGCGCTGGTTATAACCGGCAGAATGTCGTCCATCATCTGGATTTAAGCATTTACCCCGGTGATTTCATCGCGTTGGTCGGTGATAATGGTGCTGGCAAATCAACACTGGCACAGGTGGCCGCCGGCCTGATCAAACCGTCAGCGGGACGGGTCAGTTACCAGGGAGGACGGCGTCCTCGCCCCGGTCTGGACGTGACGATGTTGTTCCAAAATCCAGCTGACCAGCTATTCACAGATTCGGTGGATGAGGAAGTCAGATTTGGGCCCGAAAATTACGGCCGTTTCAACTCCGATCATCACCAGGAAATCTTGCAAGAAACCGATCTGTTGTCGTTGCGCTCACGGTGTCCAACAGCACTCTCAGTCGGCCAGCAACAGCGCACGACACTGGCCGCTTGCATTGCCCTACAACCACGCTTGGTCATTCTCGATGAGCCGACATTGGGACAAGATTGGGGTCATTTGCAGCAGTTGATGGATTATTTACAGCAGCTTAACAAACGCGGAACGGCCGTTTTGTTGATTTCTCATGATTACAAATTGGTCTTTCGGTATGCTCGACAGGTTGTCCTTATGGAAAAAGGACGCATTATAAAAAGTGGGCACTTCGCCCAGGAGAAACTTCATGAAACTAACAACGCGTGAACTTGTGACTGTGGCCGTTTTTGGCACGTTATGGGGAATTGTAGAAATAAGTTTAGGGACAGTTCTGAAATCGCTTAACATACCGTTGAGTGGCACCCTTTTGGCCGCGATTGGGCTGAGCATAGCCCTGGTAGGACGACTGTTTGTGCCTCGGCGCGGCGCGACCTTGTTCATCGGTATCATCGCCATGATTCTGAAATTGTTCAGTTTGGGCGGCGTTCTCATTGGGCCCATGGTTGGCATATTAGGCGAAGCATTGATAGCTGAATTAGTGCTTTCCCTCGGCGGAAAGCCTCGTCGCTCTCTGTTTATGCTGGCTGGCGCCTTGGGCGTTTTATGGACACTGATCCAGCCATTGATTACTGGACCGCTGCTGTTTGGACGCACGATGTTTGTCGTTTGGTTGGACTTATTAGATGCAGGCAGCCGTCTATTGGGACTAAACAGCCAAGTCGTTTTCTGGATTGTCTTGGTGCTGGTCAGCATCCACCTGGCCATTGGGGGGCTGGCAGGCTGGTTCAGTTGGGATGTTGGCTGTCATCTGCGGGTGCGCCTGGGCAAATCCCCTCATCCTGTTGCAAATATAAACTAAATATCAGGACTCTGGCGTTTTTTGTTTTACCAGTGAGATTCGCCAGACTCCAGTAAATATCAAGGAAATAAACATGAAAAAAATAATTGTCTATACATTACTTCTAACGCTATTATTAGTGGGCTGTACTTCTGCTTCGGAAACGGCCGTTGATACACCCGTGTTAACGGTGAGCGCCGGCGAAAACCAAAAAGAATACACAACAGCCGACTTGCAAGCTTTATCCCCAGCCGAAGCCAGCTTTAAGGACGTGACCTATGTCGGTGTTCCAGTAACAACATTGCTTGCGGACAGTGGGTTTGCCGCAGAGGATCTCAAAGCGGTAAAAGCGATCGCCGCAGATGGGTACAGCGTCAATTACGACTTGGCCCAGATTCAAAAAGCAGATGTGATTGTATCCTATGCACAAGCAGACGGACCATTGACTTCAGAAGATGGTGATTTCCGCATGGTCATGCCAGCAGAAGAGGGAAAAATGAACGTGCGCATGTTGGTT
>CAYGMR010000176.1:10236-10503 GCA_964350725.1 uncultured Ardenticatenaceae bacterium
GTTGAAATCCAAGTGGTGCCATGATGAGTCTGCGCACGGCAGCCTTCGAGCATATTGGTCGCAACGAAGGTTTGAAATTGGGACCAATTGGCCATTTGTTCGTTTTTTTATGGGCGCTGGGCATGGTCATGTTGGTCCCCGTTTCTCGAATGGTGTGGACAGCTGGAATTTGTCTCGTTGTGATAGCAATGTTGTATCCCTTTTCCTTCCGGCATATTCTGCAAGTACGCTTTCTATTATTGCTGGCTCTGCTGGTGTTACCCCCCC
>CAYGMR010000177.1:0-2252 GCA_964350725.1 uncultured Ardenticatenaceae bacterium
CCATCATAAACCGTCACAGTTTCTTTTTGCAACACGAGAAAAGCAGCCACAACTCCCAGGCTAATGCTGCCCATTAAAAATAATGAAAGAAAAATTACCCAGAACCGTTTCTGTCTTACCATATAAAAAAGAGATTAAAGGCGTGAGATTGATGAGCCTAAACTCTCCAATTTCCACCCTCCAATCTCTTTAACCTTAAGACTGATATATCCATGAGTCCGATGACGACCAGGTGATTCTGGGCACCCAAGAGGGACGCCTTAGCGCTGCTTCCTTCCGGACCTGACGCGATTCGACGGCTCTTGCCGCCAGAGACCCAATCATCACCGGACGCATAGACACATCAGATGAATAGTAAATTGTAAATGAAAAACGATAAATGGTAAACCACTGCTTATAGTTGAAATTTACCCTTTTAGTTCCAAATGCCTAGCGCTTCTGGCCCACGATCCAATTCCCAGGGATAAATGATATAGGCATCAGTAACGGCCGCATAATAAGTCGGCGAATAACCTGGGTACAGTGATGACGCTGGTTTGTAATGTAGCACACAGGTTTCAGGAAGACCACCCGCCGCGTCAACATGATTGGCGACGGTAACACTGTTACGTCCTTTTGTCCACACATCATCTACGATTAAAATGCGCCGCCCCTCAAGCATATCATCGTCTGGAAATTGGATGAATTCAGGAATCGCGTATTTGATCTGTTCGGGTGATTGCATACCAGGAAAGTCGGCCGGAAAACGGATCGAAGCCGTTAAAATATAGGTGATATTGAGGGCTTCAGCCAACATACCGCCCGGTACGATCCCGCCACGTGTGATGATGAGCATGGAATCGAAACGGCCGTGTATTTGTGGTGCAAGATAATCAATCAATTTATCGACATCAGACCATGTCAATACTTCTCGGCGCATTGATTACTCCTAGGTAAAAGTGGGAAATTCCTTTGCAGTAAATCAAGCGAAAAAACGCTTTTCCTTAGTAATTCACAGAATTTCCGCTGACTTTGTTAAAAAATGTTTTTGTGAATTACCTAATGGCGCGTCCAGTTAAAAATTTATTAGGGGACGATATGCCTAATCATGAAAAGGACTGTCCCTTTTAACTCGGAACAGTCACTTTGCTTAAATTCATATGGTAATTTTGGAATGTTTACAATTTGATTGCAACTTAGTTGTCTAACAACTTGGTTGGCTACAACCTTGTTACCAACATCCTTGTTGTAGCTGAATATCGTACCCCGACATAGGCACTGTGTCAACTTTTTTTATCTGGTGACTTTTTACCGACTTTATAATATGATACGCATGAGTTGTTTAAGACTCTGGTGTACCCAATAGAGATGTTATGTCAAGTTTAAGTAGTTTGCTCAATTTGATCAGTGAAGCATTTAATACAGAAGAAGTGAAAGAGCTTTGTGTTCGTCTTTCGGTCGATTATGATGATTTGCCGGCAAGCGGTAAACGCAATGTTGTGCGTGAACTTATCCTTCTGATGGAAAGAGAACTGCGCACACCAGAGTTAATTGATGAATGTCGGCGCATGAAACCAACACGAGCGTGGCCAGACCCCACTCAATTTTCACCAGACCCTGACTCGACTACAGAGACAAGCCAGGTGGAATCTGAATTTATGCCTGACATGATCGAGATTCCAGCGGGTTCCTTTTTAATAGGCAGCCATCAAGCAGAAGACATTCCGGCCAGTGAGACGCCGCAACATGAACTCCAATTGGCTGCTTATCATATTGGTAAATATCCGGTGACAATTGCTCAATATGCGGAGTTTATCAAACATAGCAACTACCCTGCTCCTGAGCGCGTTGGCTGGTCAGGCCGCAAGCCGCCCTCCAAAAAACTTAACCATCCTGTGGTTGGCGTAAGTTGGTATGATGCCATTGCTTATTGTGAATGGTTAAGTGGTGAGACACAACGGCCGTTTCGTCTGCCAACAGAAGCGGAATGGGAAAAAGCAGCGCGTGGTAGTGATGGGCGCTTGTATCCCTGGGGTGATTTGTGGGATGCGGCTAAATGTAACAACCAGGCTAAAGAGACAACGGCCGTTGAGACTTATCCTGATGGAGCAAGCCCTTATGGTTGTTTGGATATGATCGGTAACGCCAGCGAATGGACCAGCACACTTTGGGGCAGCAATTGGCAGCAAAGTGAATATTCTTATCCCTACGACAAAACAGATGGGCGTGAAAACCTGGATGCCGAACGCACTATCCATCGCATCTATCGTGGC
>CAYGMR010000177.1:2290-10484 GCA_964350725.1 uncultured Ardenticatenaceae bacterium
TGTGCCGCACGCGGCTGGTATGCACCTGACCATCGCCACAAATTACGTGGCTTCCGCGTGGCATTCTAAAAATAAGAGTCATAGATTATGGATGAATTGAACACCGCAATAGATTGGGGTTATCTTGTTGACCTGGTAAACGCTGGCAAATGTACACCCCTGATAAGTAACAAAATGGTCATGGACTATATCTTTGGACAATGGGATTACATCCGCGCATGGGCCGAGGATGTTGGCTATCCAATGACCGATTTCAGCAGTCCGGCACATATTGCTCATTATTTATCAATCACCAGCGGAGATGAACTGGTCGCCAAATCAAATTACTTGCGGTTTTTAAAAGACAGTCTCTTGCAGCAGGTTGCGCAGAATGCAGCAGGGGCAGCAGCAAGTAATCCTTTTATAGAGACCTTGACCGAAGAACTGCCACGTTTGACCTTCTCACAAGCCGCTTTGCGGCTTGGTTTTGTTGATCCAGACCAACGTCCCGATAATCCATTTGCGTTGTTAGCAAAACTGCCTTTACCCATTTACCTCACAACCAGCTACCATACTTTTATGGAAGAAGCGCTGCGACTGGCTGGCAAACAACCGCATACGGCCACTTATAATTGGTCGGAAGAATTTGGTGTCCCCACATTCACATCGTCACCAGCAGAATTGGGCTTTCAGCCCACTGTGGCCGAACCTTTAGTTTATCATTTTCATGGTTTAGATGATGATTCTTCATCACTTGTTCTGACTGAGGAAAACTTTTTCGAATTTTTTGAACAAATGTCACGCGATCTAGAGCGTGCATCTGGTTTACCCGATGTCGTACGTATCGCTTTAGCAACTTCATCCACCCTGTTATTGGGTTATGACATCCAAAGTTGGGCTTTTCGGGTTGTGTTTCGCGGACCGATTAAGGCGATTTTCAACCGTAAACGGCCGTTGAGCCTGTGCATTCAATTGGTACCCAAACCAGAAAGTGGCATTATCGATACCGAAGAATTCCGTAATTATCTACATTCCTATTTGCGTGGCTATAAATTTAGCGTTTATTGGGGTAATGTGGATGGTTTTGTCAAAACACTTTGGACAGAATGGGAGGGTTAACAATGGCGGCCCAAATCGATAACCCTTATGTTGGCCCACGCACATTTAAAGAAGAAGACAGTGCCTTTTTCTACGGCCGTGACGCTGAATCTCGCAATTTGCTGGCATTGATTCTCTCACAACGCCTCGTATTATTTTATGCCCAATCGGGAGCAGGCAAAAGTTCATTAATCAACGCTAAATTGATCCCTGCCTTAAAGCAAGAAGGGTTTTTTATTTTGCCAAAAGTGCGGGTAAGCGGCCAATTACCTGAGGGAATTCAGCAAGTTAAAAATATCTTTACATTTAATGTTTTATTAAACATGGAAGAGCGCAGCTCAGAAACTGAAAAACTTGATAGTTTGGCAAACATGAGCTTGTTTGATTACTTGCATACGCATCATCTACCGCCTGCCCACATGCAAAATGAATCTGATGAAGAAGTAGCGCGCATTCTAATTATCGATCAATTCGAAGAAATTGTGACAACCCATCTAGATCGTTGGCGAGAACGCGAAGCTTTTTTCTATCAACTGCGGGAAGCATTGGTCAAAGACCCTCTTTTGTGGGTTCTGTTGGCCATGCGTGAGGATCATGTGGCGGCGCTGGAACCTTATGCGCCGATATTGCCAGGCAAATTGCGTACACGCTTTCATATGGGTCGTATGCGTGCAGCAGCAGCAAGTGCCGCTGTGGCAACACCAGCTGCCACGGCTGGGCGTCCATTTGCAGAGGGCGTAGCCGAGCAGTTGATTGACAATTTACGCCAAGTACGATCAGAAAGCGATCCTGCGGTCCGCTATGGGGAATTTGTTGAACCGGTGCAGCTGCAAGTGGTTTGTCGCCAACTCTGGGAAAATTTGAAGCAGCAGCCGGCAGCTGAAATTAGTGCGGAAAATCTGCGCGAACTGGGCAAAATTGATGTGGCCTTGGCTGATTTTTATGAAACGGCCGTTAACGCGGCTGTAACCGGGAGTAAAGAAACCGAATTTGCGATCCGTAACTGGTTCGAACGCAAATTGATCACCGAAGCTGGTACCCGCGGGACCGTTTACCAGGGCAGTGAGAAAACAGCGGGTTTAGACAATACGGCCGTCCATATCCTGGCTAATCAATATTTGTTACGTGCTGAGAATCGTGCTGGCGGCATTTGGTATGAGTTAGTACATGATCGTTTTGTAATGCCCATCATTCAGGCCAACGTTGAATGGCGCAAAAAACAAAACCCGCTCTTACAAGCCGCCGAAAAATGGAAGCTCTCCGGTCACGATACGGCGCTCTTATTTCACGGCGTGCAGTTACAACAAATTTTGTCAACAATCAAAGATGAAGATCAAGAGCCATTGGTAAGGGAGTTTTTGCAAGCCAGTTCAGAACTACAAAACCGGTACGCGCTTGAAGAGGCCGAATCTAGGATCGAAACGGAACGACTGCGTGCTGAGGTTGAGCATCAGCGTGCCGAAGAGGAACGGCGTGAAGCAAATATCTTGCGTGCAATCACAGTCGGATTGGTAATTATGGTGCTTATAGCCATCGTTTCTACTTTTAGCGCGTTTGATCAGCGTAATCTGGCTAGAGCCAATCTCGCCACAGCACTTGCTATTGAAACCGTTGCTAATGATAATGCAAACATCGCAAACGCGAATGCAAGTGTAGCGGATGCGAATGCAACAGTAGCTGGCATTAATGCTGGAACAGCCGTAGCAAATGCGACAATCGCAGCCCAATATGCTCAGAATGCTAGTGAAAATAAAGCCGAAGCCCTTGAACAAGCAATCATCGCTGCCACAAGTGAAGTTGCAGCGCTTGAGAACGCTGCCATTGCACAGACACGCTTGGCGCAAGTCGATTCAAATGCTGTCAATGCGGCCGATGCATTTGCGACAAAAGATGCTGAAATTGAAGAGATGGTGGCCACGTTAACGGCCGTTTCGCCATCTTTTAATTTTTTTACAGACGATGACAGCCTAGACATCTCAACACCACAACCAACAACAGTGCGAGATGCCCCAGTTGAAATTGAAACCATCACCATTGGTACTACCGTCAATGGCGAACCTATTGAAGGCGTGCGTTATGGCTCAGGCGAAAATGTGATTGTCTTGGTGGGGGGCATGCATGCTGGCTTTGCACCCAGTACCGTAGAAGTTGCTGAACAAGCAATCACATATTTTAATACAAATGCCGACAACCTACCGGAATCGACTACTTTATATATCATCCCAGAGATCAACATCGACAGCCCCCAGGCTGCAGGGCGACTGGAGGGACGTTTGAACGCGCATGGCGTCGATCTAAATCGCAACTGGGACTGTAACTGGGTCGAAGATGCTTCCTGGAGCGGCATCGTCGTGCCAGGTAGTGGTGGCAATGCGCCTTTTTCAGAACCCGAAAGCGAAAGCCTGGCCAGTTTCCTTATTGATGTCGATCCAAAGGCTGTTGTTGTTTGGTATGCGCGTGCCACGGGTGGCTTAGCTTCAGCCGGCGGTTGCGGAACGCGCAGCAAAGTCTCGGGCGAACTCTCAGAAATCTATGGCAACGCCGCAGGCTATCGCATAACCGATCATACAAACTATGTTGGTGTAGCCGCTGGCGATGCAACAAATTGGCTGGATGAGCAAGGGATTCCGGCCGTTTCAATCCTGCTGCCAAGTTACGAGAGCACAGATTGGCAAAATAGTCTTGCTGGGATTAACGCCGTGATCGCGGCGCATGCACAATAACTCGCTGGCTGAAACCCAGTAAAACCAGCAACTGATTTATTAACGAAAGGCGTGACAGTGGCGTAACGGCCGTCTACCAGCTATACTGCCTCGTTTGGCACACACTCGTCGCCAATCACAAACAATACGATTTACCGCAGAGCTGAGGGTGCGTCTTGGTTCCGTTTAGAGTCAAGGAGACCCTATTTATGAGTTTTAATCAATTTGGTCTTGACCCGCGCATACTCGCCGGTGTCAAGGCTGCTGGCTTCACAACGCCAACCCCCATACAAGAGCAAGCCATCCCCAAAGTATTAGCAGGCCGTGATGTCCTCGGTCTGGCACAAACCGGCACAGGCAAAACAGCCGCATTCGTGCTGCCCATGCTGCAGCGCTTAAGTGTCGGCAAATCACGCACAGTGCGTGCCCTCATTATCGCCCCAACGCGCGAATTAGCTGAACAAATTCATCAAACGATTGTTGTCATGGGCAAAAAAACCAAAGTGCGCAGCGTTACAGTTTATGGCGGCGTTGGCAAAGGCCCACAAATCAACGCGCTTAAACGTGGTGTTGAAGTCGTCGTAGCGTGTCCTGGACGACTGCTTGATTTGATGAGTTCGCGTGATATCAACCTGTCTAACGTTGAATATCTTGTTTTGGATGAAGCGGATCGCATGTGTGACATGGGTTTTCTACCCGATATTCGCCGCATCTTGAAACAATTACCGAACGAGCGCCAAACATTGTTTTTCTCGGCAACAATGCCTAATGATATTCGGCATCTAGCCGATACGATCCTCAATGACCCAGTAACGGTGCAGATTGGCATGATCGCACCAGCTGAAACGGTTGACCATGCGCTCTATCCTGTGCCCAACAACCTAAAGACAATGCTTGTAACCAAAATGATGCAACAAATGGCGACGGGGCGCGTGTTGATTTTCACACGTACCAAATACCGAGCGCGTAATCTGGCACGCAAATTGGAGCGTGGCGGATTTAGAGCAGCTGCGTTGCAAGGTAATATGTCCCAAAATCAACGCGTGCAGGCCATGAATGGCTTCCGTGACGGTAAGTATGACATTTTGGTAGCCACAGACATCGCCGCACGCGGGATTGATGTGTCGCAGATTTCGCATGTGATCAATTTTGATATGCCTGATACAGTAGATGCCTACACACATCGCATTGGTCGTACAGGACGTGCCGAGGAAAGCGGGGATGCGTTTACATTCATGACGCCCGACGACGCCAGCATGGTGCGCGATATTGAGCGACTTTTGGGTCAATCTTTAGAAAAACGCAGTTTGCCAAACTTCAATTATGGCGATTTTGATCCATCAAATCCACCGCGACCCGCACAACCAGAGAAGAAAAAAGGCAACGGCCGTTCGCGCCAACAATCGCGGTCAAAACAAGGTGGCTATCGTGGCGGCAATACGAACAATCGCAACCGTTCGCAGCGCCGCAGTCAGCCATCAAATAATCACAGTTAACTTAGCAACGGCCGTTGACTTTATGCATAATCTAGAAACGGCCGTCGTTATGGTTGCTACGTTAAATTGACAATGTTATAATTTTGCCTACTTGGGCGCGTAGCTCAGCTGGTTAGAGTGCACGGTTCACATCCGTGAGGTCGTGAGTTCGAGTCTCTCCGCGCCCACTTTGCCCCAAGGTTAGTGGTTTTGAATCGTGTGGTCACGTTATACCTTACGATTCAGAACCACTCAAAAACCGCAACCGTTCATTCTTGTTAATCTGAACAGAAATCCCAGTTTGTCCAATGCCAGGGCTTTCAATAGTCCTGTTTTAGTTGTCATTCCCACGCAGGTGGGAATCCATCTTCATCAGCAGCGAGAATGGATTCCTGCCTGCGCAGGAATGACTGGCTGACTACTGAAAAACCGTGTGTCCAATGCAACTTGACTGGCATCTTTACCCACTTTGTAATAAAATTCTACTTGAGTTGTGACAGGCTTCACAAGCAGTCTGCATGCAATCTTAAAAACCTTAGCCCGTGGTGGACAGAACCCTGCTGTTAAGGTAACATTTCCTACTTTATGTAATTGGCAGAACGTTTTTAAAAAGCTAGTTGGATAAATTCTGCCAATTCCTTGAGGGAACTACGGTTGTCCAGTGTATTCTATTAACAAATACTTTCCGTAGTTTACCTAAACTGGCGAATTTCCCGACAGGAACACAAACGTGGACCAAACTGAACAATTCCTAAAAACACTTACCGAAGCGCATGGCATACCTGGGTACGAAGACGAAATCCGTGCTGTGCTGCGTGATTATATGAGTCCATTGGGTAGCGTAACCCAAGATAAATTAGGCAGCCTCATTTGCCAACAGGCAGGAGACGGCCCTAAAGTCATGCTTGCTGGTCATATGGACGAAATCGGTTTCATGGTTGGCAATATCACAAAAGAAGGCTTCCTCAGATTTCAACAATTGGGCGGCTGGTGGGATCAAGTCCTACTGGGACATCGTGTTATCATCAAAACACACAAAGGCGATGTTATTGGTGTTATTGGTGCCAAGCCGCCGCATATGCTCTCCGCCCAAGAACGAGATAAAGTCGTCACTAAGAAAGAGATGTACATCGACATTGGCGCGACGAGCAAAGATGAGGTCGCGGCGGCGGGTGTACGCATGGGTGATCCGGTTGTGCCCCAAAGCAAATTTGTCGTCTTGGCTAACCCCAAGACATACATGGCGAAGGCATTTGACAATCGTATTGGCTGTGCTGTCGTAATCGACACATTACGCCACTTCCAGGAAACACCCTCCCCCAACCAGGTGATTGGCGTGCAAACAGTGATGGAAGAGGTTGGTGTGCGTGGCGCAACAACCAGCGTACGGGTTGTCAATCCTGACGTGGCCATCATTTTAGAATCTGACATTGCGGGGGATGTACCCGGTATTGAAGAAGATGAATCAAGTGTAAAGTTGGGTGGCGGACCGTCTCTCATGCTCTATGACGCACGCATGATTCCAAATATCAAGCTACGGGATCTGGTGGTCGACACGGCCGTTTCCCTCAACATCCCGCTACAATTCTCAATTATGGCGGGTGGTGCCACCGATGGCTCCGCTATCCATTTACATGGTACAGGCGTGCCCACTGTCGTCATTGGCGTGCCGGCACGTCACATTCATAGTCATAGCGCGATTATTCATCGCGACGATTACGATAATGCGGTAAAATTAGTAACGGCCGTTGTCGCACAATTAGATGCTGCAACCGTCGCCAATTTAACAGCTTAAACTTTACAACAGCCAGGCTCCATTGAACAATGTGAACACTGGCTGTTGATTACTTATAGGCAATCGAAATCTTTCTTCAAAATAAGCATTACTTATAACAATGACTATTAAAGAGAAAAGAACACATTATTAGGAGGTTGGTGCATGGCAACCCTTGCCCCAGATTTTTCAAATATCGCTGATTCGCTCCTTGAGCAAATTAAAGGTTTTGACCATAAAGTAGCATCCCAAAGCGTTGGTACAGTAAAAGCCGTTTATGATGGTGTCGCCATCGTCAATGGTCTAGCCGACGTCAAAGCCAGCGAGCTGGTTCAATTCAGCAGCGGCGTTGCAGGTCTGGTTCTTGACCTGCAAGCAGACAGCGTTGGTATCGTCGTCATGGGCGATTATGCTGGCATTGAGGAAGGCGACGAAGTACGTGCCACCGGGCGCATCGCTTCTGTCCCCGTCGGTGATGCGCTCATCGGACGTGTTGTTGATCCATTAGGCCAACCGCTTGATGGCAAAGGCCCGATCAAGACCAACAAAGTACGGCCGATTCAACGTACGGCCCCTGGTGTCATCGAACGCAAAGGTGTAGACACACCCGTACAAACCGGTATCCTCTCAATTGATGCGATGTTCCCGATCGGCCGTGGTCAGCGTGAACTCATCATTGGTGACCGCCAGACCGGCAAAACTGCCATCTGCTTGGACACCATCATCAATCAGAAAGGGCTAGACATGATCTGCATCTATGTGGCCATTGGTCAACGTGTTGGTCAAGTCGCCCAGGTTGTTGATACGCTCGAAAAGAACGGCGCCATGGAATATACCACTGTCGTTGTCGCCGGTGCGTCAGACCCCGCGCCTCTGCAATATTTCTCACCGTATACAGGCTGTGCCATTGGTGAAGAGTTCATGGACGAAGGTAGAGATGCCCTCGTTATTTATGATGACCTCTCCAAACATGCCTGGGCCTATCGCCAAATGTCGCTGATTTTGCGCCGTCCACCTGGACGCGAAGCCTATCCTGGCGACATCTTCTCGTTACACAGCACCTTGCTCGAACGTGCCGTTCGTCTGCGTGATGAATGGATCATCGTTGAGAAAGGTACAGACGTAACGGCCGATACCAAGGGCGTCGATGGCAAAGTTTACTTTGG
>CAYGMR010000178.1:0-10473 GCA_964350725.1 uncultured Ardenticatenaceae bacterium
ATTCGTGCAATTCGTGGCGAAAGAAGCCTTTAAGAACGAGTATAAAAACGTCCTGCGCAGGTTTGACGGCTTGCGTTTATGGTAACATTACGGACTATGATTATAGGACATTTGGCTTTACCGGCGATATTACGCCATTATTTTCCTGAGTTGGAAGCGGCGCCACTTTATGCCGGCTCTCTTTTTCCAGATGTGATGGATAAAGGTTTGCACAGTATGCGCTTGATGGTCAACGGCCGTACTGTGGCGCATACACTCTTTTCACTGATCGTTACAACGACCATCATCGCGATTTTTCTTGGCAAAAAAACTGCACGGAGTTGGGCTATTGGGTATTTAGGCCACTTGATTTGTGACAGTGGCGGGGATGTTCCCTGGCTTTATCCTTTTACGGCCCATACCTTTAGGCGCAGCGAGAGCAATATTGGGCAAAAGATCAAACGTTGGCTATCCAACCCGAATCCGATTGAAATCGGATTGACATTATGGATAGTTGTGTTGATTTTTCGTGAGTCCTTTCACAACTCATGATACAATATCTGCTTAAAGGATTGGCTCCTCAGGATTCCATGGGTGAACGTCATATGTAGATAAGGGAATGGCGCGCCATTCCCCAACCACAATTTCCATTGACCCTGCGAGATACCAAAGAACCAAAGGATTTTATTATGATCACAGTTCTGTACTATCTCAGTTACCTAATCATCATTGCATTACCGATAATCATTGGTGTGTGGCTGCATCGTACACGTAAAGCGAGTTGGCGACTGTTTATTATTGGTGCTGTGACATTTATCGCTTCCCAAGTGCTGCATATACCTTTTAACTGGTTGGTTTTGCAGCAGTGGCAGTTGATTCCGGCAGATACGGCCGTGCCTATCAATCTAATCATTCTTGCCATCTTCTTGGGCTTGTCAGCCGGTGTTTTTGAAGAAGGTGCACGCTATCTGACCTATCGTTTTTGGGCCAAAGACGCGCGCACATGGGGACGCGGTATGATGTTGGGGGATGGTCATGGCGGCATTGAGGCCATTGTTGTCGCTGTTACTGGTGCCATTAACGTTGGCGCCTTAGCACTCATGCGTGAAGGCTTGATTCCAGTTCCCGTCCCGCCTGAACAAATGAGTTTGTTAGAAACACAATATGCGGCTGTTTTTGATGTTCCCCTATATAATGCCTTCTTGCCATTAGTTGAGCGTGTGTTCGCTATCTGTCTCCATTTGGCACTCTCATTATTAGTGATGCAAGTTTTTGTGCGCCGGCGTTCCATTTGGTTGTTAGCTGCTATCTTGTGGCATGCATTCGCTAATGCGTTGGTTGTTGTTGCGGCCGTAACTTGGGGTATTTGGGCATCTGAAGGTTTACTCGCCATCGTTGCGTTAATCAGCTTAGGCATAATTTTTTGGCTCAAAACGCCCGAACCACAAGAACCAGACATCGAATCGTTAGCCCCACCACCTTCTGGTAAAGATACAAACACAGAAGTTACCAACGCTATGTTAGACCGTAGTCGTTATTCATAAAAACGGAACTATTTAGTTGAGAACAGGAACACGGAGGGGCACAGAGAACAAATGGAGTTAGGCAATTGTGTTGCTGGAGAAGTTGGAGAAGCTATATGTGAAACATGTGACATATGTCACAGCATAAGTTTATTGGGAGAATACAACATTTTGAAGTTCATTTCTCCAAAACCTCTCCAAAAAACTCCGTAGCTACTCCGTGAGACTCCGTGTAACTGCTATAAAAAAACATGATTAAGACCGAGAATCTCACCAAAAAATTTGATGATCACCTGGCTGTTGACCGGCTTACCTTAGACATCGCACATGGCGAGGTGTTTGGCTTTTTAGGTCCTAATGGGGCGGGCAAGACGACCACTGTACGCATGTTGACAGCGCTAATTGGGCCAACATCCGGCAGCGCGACTGTGATGGGTTATCGGGTGGGTGAAGATAATCAAAATATCCGCCGCAATGTGGGCGTCCTCACTGAAACACCTGGCATGTATGATCGGCTTTCGGCCTGGCGCAATCTGACGATTTATGCTGAGTTGTATGAAGTTGAAAATGTTGATACGCAAGTGGAAAAATATTTGCGCATGTTGGGTTTATGGGAGCGACGCGACGACACGGCAGGCAGCTTTAGCAAGGGTATGCGCCAAAAATTGGCCATCGCGCGTTCATTGCTGCATGAACCACAGGTCTTGTTTTTGGACGAACCGACGGCTGGCCTTGATCCGGAAGCAGCCAAGCTGGTGCGTGATTTCATCGCTGAATTAAAAGGTGAAGGACGCACGATTTTTATTTGTACGCATAATTTAGATGAGGCGGATCGTTTATGTGATCGGGTGGCGGTGTTTAAGCAGCAGTTACGGGTTGTGGACACGCCTGCACAACTGAGACGACAGGTATACGGCCGTCAAGTCGTCTTTCATTTGGGAGAAACGGCCGAAACCTACATTCCTCAAATCGAAACATTACCGTTTATCAAAAAAGCCCAAGCTGTAGATAACAAATTGTTGCTCGCAGTAGAAGACCCTGAAACCCAAAACCCAGAAATCATTCGGCAACTTGTCGATGAGGGTGCAAACATTCAATTTGTTGGTGAATTGCGCCGCACTTTAGAAGATGTTTATCTACAATTGATCAACAATTAACAATGTAGGATCAAGCGGAATTCGCGGAAAAGCAGATTTGTCAACTTTCCTCTCTGATAGGAGACGAATCTCTCTCCAAAGAGCTAAGATGAAAAAAATTAAAACGATCATCTCAAAAGAATGGGCCGAAGTGTTCAAAAACCGTATGGTCTTGTTTACCGTTGCCTTTTTACCCTTGATATTGACAGCCATCCCCTTGATCATGCTTGTGGTCATGAACCAATTCGGGGGCGACATGGGCATGGAAGAGTTGAGTTCCAGTGGTGGATTGGATATCTTAGGTGTACGCTGTGCAGGACTCAACGAATCGGATTGCACCATACTTTACATGCTTGACCTTTTCACCATGATGTTTATGATTTTGCCCGTCGCCATTCCTGTGACCATCGCTGCCTACAGCATCGTCGGCGAAAAAGCGACCCACAGCTTGGAACCATTGCTAGCCACGCCGATTACCACTGCCGAATTACTGGTCGGTAAAGCGGTGGCGGCAGTCGTGCCCGCCATTTTGGCTACCTGGTTGGCCTTTTTGATCTATTTGATTGGGGCTTGGTTTTTTGTCAGCGACGAGTTGTTTATGCTTTTGATCGACCCCATGTGGGCGATCGCGATCATTGTTGTGGGGCCGTTGCTTGCGCTTCTGTCTGTTTGTTTTGCCATTATGGTTTCTTCGCGAGTGACAGACCCACGTGTCGCCGAACAATTATCGACCCTGGTGATCTTGCCACTGATTATGATAATTGTTGGCCAATCAGTCGGTATTGTCATTTTAAGCCGAGAATTGGTGCTTTTGATCGCGATTGGCTTGATCGTGTTAGATGCAATCTTGTTGTTCTTAAGTGTGAAACTTTTCCAGCGGGAAACGATATTAACCCGCTGGAAATAGAAGCAGGATTGAGAATTGGACAAAACCCTCAGACTTCGACACTCCGCTAAGTACAGGTATGGATACCCGCCTGCACGGAAATGACAACGTTCAGGTTTAATTTTGCCCTAATTATGCTTCAGTGCTGCTACCTGTTCCTGCAGCCTGCATATTGCGGCGCACAAAATCTTCAACCAGCAGCATGGTGCCACCAGCATGTTTGATGGTTTGTAACAGCGTTGTCATGCTGTCTACTTCTTCTACTTGTTCTTCAACAAACCATTGCAAAAAGTTTTGGCTGGCGAAATCATTTTCTTCCGTTGCAATTTGCATGATATTGTTGATTTGATTGGTGACTTTGATTTCCTGGTCGAGTGCGAATTGGACGGCGTCAGCGGCACTGTCAAATTCATTACGCATGGCGGGCAAACCAGGAATGATCGGTTTGGCACCGGCGTCAAGCAGAAAATGGACAAACTTCATTGCGTGTTCGCGTTCTTCTTCTGATTGACGGTAAAAGAAATCAGCCAGGTCAGGCAATCCTTCTTCATCAAAGTAGACAGCAATGGCGATATATTGGGCAGAAGCACCCAATTCGCTTTGTATTTGTGCGTTCATTGCTGTTACTGAGCGTGAATTAATAATCATCGTTAGTTCTCCTTAAAATGCTGAACCACAGAGGACACAGAGAGTACAGAGCAGTTTTTATGCGGTGTTCTGTGGTTTCGTAGTTTGTTTAGGGCAACTGCTCCTTATGGTTGTTATTATAGATCGATATTGATTGTTTGGGTTGAAAGAGGAGACGTATCTTCATGAAAAATTGGGGATAAATATAGACCAGATTGGTATAACGCCCCGAAATATGAAGATGTTACGAGGGGGGGCATAAGATGGTCATCTTATGGGCTATGAAATGGGCGGCTTGGCGTTCTGCCCAATAACGCTGCAAACCAGGTATTCTACCTTCAACGAAGGCGACGTGACCGCCATGTGGAGTGAAACCGGGATAGTTGTATGGGTTATGGGCGATGCTGCTGTGCGGGATGTCGTTGGCAAAAAATGGATCATCCATGGCCCGTATGATCAGCGTGGGCACACGAATGTCAGGGATAAACTGCCCACAACTGTTTTGTTGGTAATATTCATTTGCATCGCGAAAACCATGTAAAGGGGCTGTTAAGGTGTCATCAAATTCACGTACGGTTTTTGCCTGACGCACCTGCTCCAAATCGACTTTTTGGCCGATTATATGGGCATGGTTTTCTGTTTTTTGTTGTAAATCGCGTAGAAAGCGTTGGGCGTAGCGACGGCCGATCCCTTTTTCAAATTCTTGTGCGCCACGTAAAAGGTCGAAAGGTGGGGAAACGGCCGTTGCTGCTTGAATCGGTGTGTTTGAGCCTTGCTCCCCCAAATACTTCAGCAATAAATTGGCTCCTAATGAAAAACCAACGGCTCCAAGGGTGGCATCGGGGAATTGTTGGCTTAACCAATCAACCACAAATTCAACGTCATCTGTCGCGCCTGAATGGTAAAGGCGTGCTGTGCGATTCATTTCGCCGCTGCAGGAACGATAATTCATGCCAACCGCCCGAATGCCAAAACCGGCTAGGTTTTTATAGGTTTCATGGGCATAACCACGACGGGCGTTACCTTCAAGCCCATGCAAAAGTAACACAAGGGGCGACTGCGGAGTGAACTGCGCTCCTGGTATTATTGGAAAATCAATGTCTAGAAAATCACCATCTGGCGTATCTAAGCGCACGCGACGAAAGAAGATGCCACGCATAGGGCGAATAGAGTTCGCCAAAATTGTTTGAGCGTGTGGATTGAGCCACAAACGTGAGGGTCGAAAAGGTTCAAGCTGGAAAGACGATGGTTGATTTTTGCACATAATTTGTTGGAGTTGCAGAGTCAATACTTCCTATGCAACTTTGCTACTTTGCTCCATTAACAGTCAAGATGAGATCATGAATATGGGTAACAGCAGCGGCCGTATCTTCTCCGTTAATTACAATGCTGATACTGCACTCAGAAGAACCTTGCGCAATAGCGATCACATTGACATGGTTATCACCCATTGAACTAAAAATGCGGCCAGAGACACCGGGCGTGCCGCGCATGCCCGCACCTACAATTGTAACAATTGATACATCATGCATTGCCCAAACACTATCGATGTCACGCCGTTTTAACTCTTCTGCGAATTCAGCACGCAAACTGTTGATAACTATTTCGTTTTGGGATTCGGGAACTGCAAAACAGATCGATTGTTCGGATGATGCCTGGCTAATCAACAAAACACTGACTTTGGTTCTGGCGACGGCGCTAAATGTGCGGGCGGCGATGCCAGGGATTCCAATCATGCCGGTGCCTTCAACTGTGATCATGCTCAAATGCTTAATGCCAGTAACTGCCTTGATGCCACCATTGCCATTGGTTTTGTGATCGACAATCACTGTGCCGGGGTGAGAGGGATTAAATGTGTTTTTGATGCGTAGGGGTATATTATTTTCAATACACGGCCGCATCGTTTTTGGATGCAAAACCTTAGCTCCATAGTAGGCCAATTCAGAGACTTCACGGTAGCTTAAAGTTGGAATCGAAACGGCATTTTCGACGATTCGTGGGTCAGCCGACATCACCCCATCAACATCGCTCCAAATCCAAACTTCATCCGCTTGTAAGGATTGACCCAAAATTGAAGCTGAAAAATCTGAACCACCACGACCTAAGGTTGTTGTGATGCCCTCAGGCGTAGCCGCAACGAAGCCGGTTACGATAGGGATGATGTTGTTGTCTAACAACGGCCGTAACGCTGCCTGAACTTTGATAGCCGTCAACCCGAAATCCGGATTGGCATTTTGGAAATTGTTGTCAGTGACAACCAGGCTCGTTGCATCAACTGCTTGTGCTGGGATGCCTTCCTGACGCAGATAGGCAGCTAAAATTGGCACACTCATTTGTTCACCCATGCCGCTAATTGCATCTAACGCACGCGGAGTTAGTTCTCCCAGCACACATACAGCCTGGCACAATGCTTCGTAACGGCCGATAAAGCTTTGATTTTCCGCCAAGATTTTTTGCCGTTCACCTTCGGGTTCGAGTAAACCATCAATAGCTTCAAAATGAATGCGTCGCATGTGGTCAGCAACATCTTTGTAGGTATTATCATCCCCATCAAAAGCGGAATAGGCACCTTGCAGAAGCAAGTCAGTTACTTTTATTGGTTTGGAACCCATGCCAGAAGCTACAACGACGACTTGCTTCCAATCTGCTTGTGTTTTTTGAATCAATTGGGCGGTTTCGCGCATAGCACTTGCGCTGCCAACAGAAGTGCCGCCGAATTTCATTACTAATGTCATAATATTGCTCCATATTTGGTTACTGCTCAAACTCGAGTGCGAAGCGGTTAGGAGGCCGTCCGCGAGCGTGGTAACCATCTTTGTGTTGTTTTCTTTTTAAGCTGTGGGAAATAGCTTTATGAAATAGCACAAAAAAAGCCTCTCCCACATATCCAGGAGAGGCCATAAGAAGCTAAGGCACTCATATCTCATCATTCAGGAATAGAAAACAGCATGACGTGTTAATGTCAATCTCCTGCCGGATTTAGCACCATTTCCCATAGTGGGCGGTTGCTGAGGTGTCAACGGGCCGGTCCCTCGACCTCTCTGGATAAGAAAGTGTATAAATTTATTAATGTGGGCAAAATCTTAACAAAAGTAACGGCCGTTGTCAATGTGAATAACAATACGATTATTTTTGGTCTGGTTTTTTTTATGGATTATGTTAAACTTTATGTTATGTCTATGAAAATAGGCGTTTTCTCACCTATTTTATTAATCAAGGAGGAAATTTATGGCAGCGAAAATTGAAGAATCAGGGATTCCCTGGTGGCTTGTTTTACTGGAAGGTATTTTTGCCATAATTATTGGTGCACTACTTCTGACAAACACAGGCATGACAACTGTCGTGTTGGTGCAGATTTTGGGTATCTATTGGTTAATCAGTGGCATCTTCTCCCTTGTTAGTATTTTTCTTGACAAGACAATGTGGGGTTGGAAACTGTTCATTGGTATCTTAGGGATTATTGCTGGGTTTATTGTACTGGATCACCCTCTTTGGAGCCCGCTTGTTGTCGGATCCGTTTTGATTATTATTTTAGGTATCCAAGGTCTAGTTATTGGTATTGTCAGAATAATTCAAGCATTTAAGGGTGCTGGTTGGGGCGCAGGTATCTTGGGTGTCATCAGTATGCTTTTTGGCATTTTTCTACTCGCCAATATATTTATTGCAACATTGGCACTACCAACTGTCATTGGTATATTTGCCATAATCGGTGGTATCGTTGCTGTAATTATGGCCTTTAGATTACGCTAAACTCAGCAAAAGAATAGACCAGGGTGTTCACACTTGGTCGATATGCGATTTCGTAGGAGGTTACGATGATTAAAAGATTAGGGGGCATTATTGCATTTGGAATCCTCATGCTTGCCATTGCTGGTTGGGTAAATACATTCCAATCCCAAGATGTTATGGGTGACTTGACACTTGAAGTCCCCCAACAAGTTGAAGAATTACCTGATATTACGTGGCTGGGTGAGGGCCCTGGTACGTATACTGTTGAGCCTGGTTATGAGTTTCTAGTTAAACACGCTGGTTGGATTGAATATACTATCGACCCAGCACCAACCTATGAAGCAACGGCTGGTGAACGTGTCTGGAGTATCAATGATGTTGAAATCTTAGGATATACCATATATGATGGGGCGATTGATTTTGGCACCATTGAAGCTGGCTGTCTCGTTGAATATGTACAGATTGATGATGATATAGATGACCGTCGCAATACTTGGTACATCGATGATGAACCTATTCAGGTTGTCGAACAAGGGATGGTGGTTTATGAAGACTTTGTTGCTCCAATTAGCGGCGATTTGGTCTTTTTCGCCGAAGATAGCGTTGGAATGATAGACCTGATATGTCCTGAAATCGTACAGCCGACACCGACTGTAACAGCGACAGCCACTGAAACACCAACCGGTGAAGTGCCTACACAGACACCAACCGGTGAGGTCCCAACGGCAACACCAACCGAAGAGGTCCCGACTGCAACGCCAACAGACGAACCCCCGACACCTACGGCGACTGACACGCCCGAAGGCCCAACCGTGACACCAACAGACACGCCGGAAGGTCCGACAGCAACCCCAGTTCCGCCAACTGCAACAGCGACGGATGTGCCGCCGACAGCGACAGCGACCGGTGTGCCGCCAACAATTACACCAACTGACGTGCCACCGACTGTGACACAAAGTCCGCCGACGCCGGTGCTCACACCGTCAGCGACACCGACCGATAAACCGTGGCGCGAAGATTCTTGTGCACGCATTAACTTCGAAATAACAGGTGATGAAGCGATGCGCGGCCTCTATGTTGTACAAGAAATCGGTGGTGCCGTTTATGCTGAATGGTATGCGCTCGATGGCTGGCAAGATAGTGGGTGGATAGAAAATATCGATATCGCTTATCCATCAGTTTATGTACAAGTGTTGTACTACAGTGGCCCTGGCGTGGATCCGGTTGTGATGAAAATCGCGAACCCGGCTCCGGGTACAGAATATGGTTGGCTTGGTCGTGGTATGTGTCATGCGATCGAAGTCGGCTGGCCTGATTAGATCAACTATATTTTAAGTTGAATGCAAAGGCTACCGGTTTATACCGGTAGCCTTTTTCTATTTGGGAGCAATCGAAAAACCTGATTGCTTATCTGTCACTAAAAAATTATTGAAAGATCACTCATTTTGATCAAATTTTATTGCCAAGAACGCGTAAATTTTGTAAAAATAGAAGTGTGTAGTTTAAAAACCCAAATTTTCTTTTAAGGAGAATACAATGAGTGAAATGATAGTCTTCACGTTCAAAAGCGCCACAGGCGCGGCTGAGATGCGTGACGCCCTTTTGCAGTTGCAAAAGGAACATACGATTCAATTAGAAGATGCGGCTGTAGTAACCCGCAATGCAGATGGTAAAGTAAAAATTAAGCAGGCGACGAGTCTGGTTGGTGCTGGTGCTTTAGGCGGTGCTTTCTGGGGTATGTTGATTGGCTTGTTATTCTTTGCACCCTGGTTAGGCCTCGCTATTGGCGCGGTAACTGGTGCGATTGCTGGTAAACACACAGATATCGGTATTGATGACAACTTCATCAAAGAAGTCGGTGCCTCAATTGAACCCGGCGGATCTGCTTTATTTTTGTTAGTTCAATCTGTGACTGCTGACAAAGTTTTGCCAGAACTTGAGCATTTCGATGCGACTGTTTTGCGCACTTCACTTACTGATGAGCAAGAGCAAAAATTGCGCGATACTTTCAGTGGACATGATGAAGAAGAAGCTGCTGAAGAGACTGAAGCTTAAGATTTTTCAGATTAGGATTTCAATGTAATAAAAAAAACCGCCGACAACTTTGTCGGCGGTTTTTTTTATTCTTGCAGCTTAGGGTAGGCTTTCGGTAGGGATGGGGACAAGACGGCCGTTGTTACCAATGCATACCAATTGGACGAGCCCTTTGATGGCTGGCTTTTTGCCATCTGGCAGCCAAGCTTCTTGATGAAAGTTTAGCCGATATTTGCCTTCGAGATCATAGCTCGAACGGATATCTAGAATGTCACCAAATTTGGCCCCTTCACTGTAAGTTAACTCAATTTTATAGACGACAAAACCGATGCCCGCCTCCCAAAGGCGCAATAGTTCTTCGCGACCGATGGCATGTTCGCGGGCACGCTCAAAAAATTTGAGATAGTTGGCATGATAAACGAGACCTGAAAAATCGGTGTCTTCGTAGTAGATTTGTATAGGAAGATGAAATAGTTTGCTCATATTTATTTTGATGGTCTAGGTCTAAGTGCATTCAATAATGTTCTGCGGGATGAAATTGCGGCACGGTCAGGAGACA
>CAYGMR010000179.1:0-10464 GCA_964350725.1 uncultured Ardenticatenaceae bacterium
AAGGTGCCGGTCACAGTGGGTGTCCAGCTGATTAAGCCGCTATTTTGATCAATAGACATTCCTGCTGGTGATACAGGTAAAGCCCAGGTTACAGCGCCAACAGAAACGGCCGTTGCTTGGTAGCTATATGGTTGGTTTTCTTCGCCGCCGGTGATCGGCAGGGAGTTGATTGTTGGCGGAGTTGGATCAGACACGACCAGGGTGAAATTTTGGAAGTCATCAGCGAGGAAGTTATGCGCCTGAATTTGAATTGGATAACTGCCTTCTGGGGGCAGCGGCCACGACACCAGGCCATTATTGTCGATACTCATGCCTGTAGGCGGATTGATGAGTGACCAGGTGATAGGTTGTGTGCCAGTGGCTGTGGCTTGATAACTATATGGTTGGTGGGTAACGGCCGTTGTCTCAGCCGCACTCGTAATCGTGGGAGGTGTCGATACGGGCACGTGCGCATGGCCAGTTACAGCCAATGGTAAATTAAATCCGGAGTCAGCCGAATTTTTAAATGTCGAGCCCACTGCGGCACGCATCAATTTATACGCGCTCGTGATTGGCCCAGATTCATACTCAAACCAATAAAGATCGTTGCCATATACATCAAACCAGAGTCCCTTGGGGGTCCTCACAGTATCAAACCATGGTGCTACATTTGAGCCATCCAAGTTCGATTGGTAAATCTTGCCAAATTGATTGTCCTTATTCCAATAAAGCTTCCCGTTGTAGACATCCAAGGCCATGCTAGTAAACTGGGAAAGTCCTGTGACGATTGCCCTTGGCCCTGTGTTGTCAACTAAATCGGCCATGTAGATGCCGCTTGCAATCCCCGAACTCCAGAACAGCTGCTGCCGGTAAGGATCATAAGCGAGGTCTTGTGCTTGGTTCAACCCTTCAAAAAGTATGGTTGACGTTTGTGCCGCCAAATCGAAACGACCTATCTTGCCGAATTCAGACCAGTAAAGCACATCTTGATCCACATCAAGCGCCAAGCCATATGGAGACGAAAGTGAGCTGAGCAGCGGACTGATATTTGAACCATCTAAATCGGCCGTATAGATAAACCCACCGACTGAATCGGTCCAATAGATTTTGCTGCGGCTGTCATCGACAACCAGATCACGCACAGCACCAGCCTCTGCCTCACCTATAATCTCAACCCGCTCTAATAGGTCCACACGTTCAATCACGCTTGTGGATATTGTGCGCAAATCGGCCGTATACAGGTCGAGTGAGCCACCTTGCAAAGTCGGCCGTGGGGGTGCCACAGCAAGCTTAATTTTAGCCACATTATTGACCGGCAAATGATCGCCCGTTGCCGTCGAAACGGTCAGCTCACTATCACGACGGCCATAGGCACCAGCCAAAACATTCAGCGTGAGCGTGAGGTTTGTCTCGGTGCCTTCGAGCAATGTGCCCAGTTCACATGTTGCAGTGATGCCATCATCCGTACAGCCAGGGAAGCTGTTCACAGATGTGTTGGCTGGCAGGGGCAGCGTCAAGATTGTGTCGGTGGCGTGTAAGGGGCCGAGATTACGGACATTCACATCATAGGCAATTGTCGTATCCACGATTGCCAAGTCGTTTTCTGCCGTCACACTCACGGCCAGATCTGTCGTCTGCAGCGTTTGACCTGGAATAATCGCCATTGTGATGCCATTATGTCCACCGCCAGTCAAGCCACGGGTGCCACTGGGACAGGAATCTCCACAAACAAGATCCATCGGCACGGCTGGATAAACGCGTTTATCCTCGCTGCCGTCACTATTGATTTGCCGTAAATGGGGTGTCACAAAAAGGGCTTCCTGGTTGTTGACGACGACTCCAGAACGCCAATAGAGTGTGTCGCCCTCAGGATCAATGGCCAAAGCGCCATAATTCGATTCGCCTTCTGCAAAAAGACCAGTGTACAAAGGGGTCGGCGACCCAGAACCATCCAAATTGGCTTGCATGATAATCCCATTTCCACTTTCAAAAATAGTATCTGTCCAGTAAATTTTGCCGCCTGCACTGTCGATGGCTAAGCCGTCGACAAATCCGCCATTTTGATCATTGAAGAATTGCGGGTTTGAGCCATCCAAATCTGCTTGCCAAATATCGGCGGCAAAAAGGCCGTCAAATTGCCCGCCAGTCCAATACATTTTGCCATTGGCTGTATCGAGGGCAATCCAAAAGAGTCTGGGATCACCGGGTGTGCCAGTAACCAAATCTTCGGCTCCAGAGCCATCGAGATTGGCACGTCTGATTTTGCCTGTCGCGGTTTCGGTCCAATATAGTTTGTTCGCATCGGTGTCAATGGCCAGGCCAAAACGTTGCGGCGGTCGTCCACCAGTGTTGACATTGCTTACCGGTGGTGAGGGGATGCCGGATAAAATCTGGGTTTTGTTGGCCCCATCCAGATCGGCACGCCAAATCGCGCCACTGTTACTATCAACACCAAATTCTGCCCAATACATATGGCCTGCAGGAATATCGAGGGCAATGCCATGGGAGCGCGATTGGTCGGTAACCAAGGTTTGGACCATCTCTGCTGTTGTATTGGTACCCGCCAAGGGGGCGCGTTTTATCTCGTCATCTGTTGTCCAGTAAATGCTGGGCTGTTCGGGAAAAGCGGCAGCACAATGACCAAAGATATCGCAGGCACGCAAGAAAACTGGCTCAGTATGCCAGCCGGATACGCTGCAAGAAGGGGTTATGCTTGAGAAGGGACCTAGATCCCCAAATTGAAAATCACCAGCTTTCAAACTACAAGGGGATTTGAAGTCCACATCGGTTAGGAAAGCATCTTCGGCAATGCCCGTATAAGTTGTTTGCGCTGTGCTGCCAGCCCCGCTGTAGGTAACTTCAAGCGAGACACGGGGGGCAAGCGTGTCAATTGCGCCACGCCAATGGTTCCAGGTGCTGCGACTGTCATTACGATTGCCGAGGGCATCAGTGGCAGTAAGATCGATTTGGTATAAGCCTTCCAATCCTGCTGGAACCGTCGTATTCCAGGTTGTGGAAACTGCACCAGGTGTGGTTGGTACAATTTCTGACCATGATTGGAAAAGGCCGCGTACGGCTTCTGGCGAGAGGGCACTATTGGCAACAGTGAGATTGTCGATACGGCCGTTAAAGAAAACAGTATCAGCAGCTAAGGAATGACCCAAATTGACACCGTTTTGCGTTGTCAGGGTTGAAGCGCTGACGCCATTTTCTGCGGCCAGTTTCCCGTCCATATATAACTTCTGACCATCGCTGCCCAAAACATGGGCAACCATATGCCAATTACCATCTGCATAGTTCGCATCTGCAGAACAAATATCTGTCACGCTGCCCGCAACAGTGGCACAAACATTGCCACCTTGCAGATACAAATCGCGGTCATGGTCGATGCTGCCCAAAACGCCTTCATCGACTGCATACAAGCCGCAATCATCACAACTTGTGTTAAACCACAATGCTGCACTGTATTCTGTTTCGTTGACATCGGTATTGCTGAAATCGATGAGCTGCTGTTGGGCGCTGTCAAACTGCACGGCCGTTCCGAAACGGCCGTTGACATCACTCTGTGGACATTGCCCAAGGGGACAAACACCATCATTGCCATTACCCGACAGGTCTATAAACTGTGTCGCCGCGGGTGGCTCATTTAGCAAGAGGAGCAGGGCAAGATCTGTTAAGGCGTCGGTGACTTGTATGGGGGTAAAGGCGATTTCGACGGCATCTACACCCGCGCCAACGGCACCTGAATCGACAACGGATCCGCTAATTTCACGCGTTGTCGAAATGGGATTGTCATCAATCGCATAACTCGTTGTTGAAATGACTGCACCGCTTTGCAAATCGTTGAGGGTCACGGTCGGGGGTGTGTTATCCAACAAAATTTGGGCATTGCTGGTGGCACGATTACCCGCATTCAAGGCGTTGTCAGTCGCACGCATGTTGACGGTATATTGATCGGTGGCCTCAACCAAAGCGGTACCAGATTCGTCAAAATTACCCAGGACATAATCGATTTGCCAACTATCGTCACCAGCATTATAGGTGGCTGGCTGCCAACCCATGCTGCCGGGTTCTAATTGGATTTCTACTTTACGCACACCAGCGGCTGCATCAACGGCCGTTCCTGTCAAAGGCACCGTCCACACACCATCACTGTTGCGGCGCGCCGCCACAAAATTGTCAACCAATGCGCCCGACAAAGTCGCCGTGGGGGGGGTGTCATCGACAAAAATCAGATAGGAACTCGGTGGCGATTGCACATTGCCAACAATATCTGTTGCACGCACATCAACTGAAATAGTGCCGCTCGCAGCGGACACATCCCAGGCATAAGCCCAAGAGCCAGCCCCATTTGCAAGTTCCCAGGCGCCATTGTTGATGCGCACTTCCACAGTGTCAACATTTGAAGTGGGGTCGTTGGCTTGCCCGCCAATGATGCGTGTGCCGCCGGACATGACATAGGGCGGCGAAATCATTGTGGCCGTGGGCATATCATCGTCAATAATCAGTTGCAATCCACGATCAACAACAATTGTGCCCACAGGGGGGGTGGTTTGATTTTGTGAGGCAGCCAGTACGGCCGTTGCCACATTGCCAATTGTGGCCGTCTGTGAACCAGCATTGCCAGGAATCGTCAAAGCATGCTCTTTCACCAATTGTTGATCCCGGAATAGATTGAAATTTGTCACCGCTGGCGGCGCACCTAACACGGCCGGGAAAGTTGTTGCCAGATCGCCATCAGCATAATAATCAACCTCAACATTGTTGTGTACAGCCACAGAATAATCGAACGTATCGCCGGGGCGATAGGTGTTGTAAAAGCTTTCTGTGCTGGCATAAACAGCCAGCGGACTGGGATTCGCAACTCGTGGGTGGTAGGGGAATGTGGTGGGACCACTTTGGTGCAAATTCTTTTCCAATTGGTCATCCAGGCCATCGCCATCGGTGTCGGGATCGTTCGGATCCGAAGTTACCCAGGTTGTTTTGCCAACGCCATAGGTAAATTGCCACCCCTCGATTTCTTCATGATCTAAAAGGCCATCGCCATCGGTATCGGCTTTGGAGGGGTCTGTGTTCCAGAAGATTTCCTCCAAGTCACTTAAGTTATCGCTGTCTGAATTAACGTTTTCCGGATCAACCTCATTGCCAGCCATGCGGGCTTCAAGCTCAAAGGCATCAGAAAGACCATCACCATCAGTATCCCAACACAAACCACTGCAAGCAGTCAAACTATCATTGGGGTCATTGCCACCAACGGCCGTACTCAATAAACCATCGCCATCATGGTCAACTGCATACCAAATATTGGTATCGTCACTTTGTTCAAATAAATCATCCCAATCAAACGCATAAAATGCGTCGAGCGTAGCCGGATAAACATCATAGATCAAGCTTTCACCCAAATAGGTTGCGTCTTGGTTTTTTATACTCAAAGGATCACAAAAGCCAAGCCAACATTCATAAGCTTGCACGTTGAAACTGGATTTGAAATAAAGGGGCATACGTTCGTTTAAACCCGCTTCTAACGTGATGGTTTCACTTTGAATATCATCCCTTTTTCGACCCCAGTACAAATCAAGATAGGTTGTTATCGGGGGTGCAAGCAAAAGCGAAATAGTATATTCTTGTTCATACCAAAATTCTGTATACCAATCGTTTTCCATCTGGCTCAATGCTTCAGGATATGGATCGTCAGAAGAGATTTCCAGGCTATAGACGAATGTCGAATCCCTTAATTTTGCATCGCTGAAATACGCGGTACTGATCGCACCAGAATTGCTAGGTGCTTTATGTTCTAGATTCGTGAAAACAGTCGCATCGTAAACGATACCATTGCCAGCTTGAAACCCTTTTTCTGGAGCAGTGAGTGTGTAATCGAGTTTGTCCCATTCAATCAGGATTGAATCCCCGGCGCTGTTTTTAATATCCAAATTGATTGTGCTTTCGGCAGTATAGATGAGATCCGCCAATGCTTTCGTGATCGCCCCGGTAATACTGAAACAAGTCACGCCCGCTTCACACAAGAAAAACAGGAATAAATCTATCACGACAAGAACGGAAAAAATAATAAATCCAATAACGCTCAAGCTTAACAAGAAAAAGACAACTGCTATGAATGTTCCCGCGATGGTTTGAGCCAATACGGTGTTATATTCAACACTACCTGGTTCGAGACTATTACTTTCTACTAAGTAAATAAAAGTACCCCATGTGATAACAATGTCTATGATAAGCCCGGCAACAGCCGCTTTGGCTGTCATACCGATAAGTGTGCCGCGCCCTTTTAATACTGATTTTGCCGCATTAACTTTGGTAGTCACCTTGCTCAGATCAGTAAACACCCCGATCGAGATTTTTACAGGTACGGCGATGAGAACCACTACCGCAGCTAAGGTTGCCAGCACAGCGCCAACGGTTTGCGCCGTTTGATTTGAAGTGCCCCACAACAGCGACGCCCCCACAATTCCTGTCGCAACAGTAATAACAGAAACAATTCCAATGAAACCGCCAACTTTTAAACTTCTATATTTTGTGACTAGGCCGCGGAGGAAATCTTCTGTACCTAACGCTTTTAATGGTTTGACATCGGCATTGAGGAGTATTTCTTTGTTAACAAAGCCCAAATATTGGACAAAATCACCCTTAGTGGCAATCTTACGTAAGACAACAAGATTGACAACGAATACGGCAGCGGCGCGTTCGAGTTTGACGGATGCGATCAATTCCTTCTGTTCGACATCGCTGCGGGTTTCTGTGAGCGCAAATAATTGTTCTTCTTGATCGCTGCCGATAACAGCGGCAAGATTGGCCCAGCCGCTGTTCAGCCCAATGTAGTACAGCAAACCGGCCATCACCTGACCGCCCTGCGTGATTTCATCTAGATTTGGGTCAACTTCGGCAGCATAACGCTCGCGTAAAAGTTCTAAGTAGGCATCCATGGGGTAGCTGCCCCAGGCTGATGCATTTTCATCGTAACGGTAAGGCGCCCAACTGAGGGCAGTAAGCATATTAACGGGATTAAATTCGCCGGCAACATAATCAATGATAAGACGGCCGTTTTCCCAATGCACCGTCGGGTCGACACTCTCCAGATCAAGATTAAGCTCGCGGAAACGTTCTTCACGCGCCACCATGATTGTAGGCGCTATCGGGTTAGCGAGCGTCCATTCAGGGGTGAATTTGCTGTTCAAAATGTTTTTTGTGGCGGTCATTGCGGTCGTGATCAACGCTTCATCGATATGGCTGTAGCTGGCTGTCTCGACACTTAACGTATTGGAAATACCCCAACGCGGCTCTAATTCACCAGCGCCGTTACTTTCGTGGTCAAAGTTTGCAACCATGTTATTGATTGTAATGTCGCGCAGGCCATCAGAAATACAGTTACCAGCCGAGTCGATCTGGTCACAATCACGACCAGACATAAAGGAGATATCCATGCTATCAGCAAACATGGCGAGCGTCACATCGTTATTTAACTCAAGGTCTACAGCTGGGTCTTCATAAATCAAGGCCACATCGACGCCATGATCTTCCCGTGCACTAAACCCCGTCAACTGCCATGCATCATAATAGCTATGGATAATCTGTAACTGATTATCTTCTCTGGTCTGGCAAACGCCGTTTGTAACTTCGGTACACACACCATCCACCAACGCTTGGATAGCCCAAACGAGGCGGACTTTGTGTGCGCCAGACCAATCCTCGTCTTGAGGTTGGTAAAGCATCTTGCCATAAAAAGCGACATGTTTGCCGCCCAGCGGATCCGTCGTCATTTGCAGGGGTACATAGACGATTTTGTCATTACTATTGTTGGCTTTCTGCACGGTAATGCCATAGTTAGTGAGTATGTCATTGGCGGGCAAAACTTTGGATTCTGTGGGCACTTGGATTTCCAACATGGGCACGAGTTTGACGTTGCCATTGGCATCACGGGGCGTACAATTTTCGGCTGGGTCTATCCCATTGCTCAAACCGCTTGCACACAAATCGTAAAAAGTAGCGCCATTCTCTTCATTCTCTTGCATCTGGCCTAACCCGTCACCGCTTGGCCATGCCAGGACATTAAATGCGTACCATAAATGGTCGGGGTTATCTGGCGTTATTTGGAACTCTACATATTGCATTTTATTGGGAGTGATGCCATTGATGACGAGTTCAAAAGGGTCAGCTGCATCAAATACACGATCTTGGGTTTCGTTGGGTGAAATATCCAGGCGGTCAGGCACGCCATCCCCATCATTATCATCATCAAACGCGTCGGGGATCTGATCATTATCGCTATCAGGGCAAGTCAACACAGTTTGCGCAGCATCGACAGAGCATTCAAATGTGTCGGCCAAACTATCCCGGTTTGTATCTGGTTCGTTGGGATCAAGGTAATAATCTTGACCTAAATAGTTAAAACCCTCCACCTCTAAACGGTCACTGATTGTGTCGCCATCGCTGTCAAAGCCGTCAGGAACACCATTGTGATCATCATCAGTTGTGCTAGAACTTGTACCCAACAGTGATTCTTCATAGTTGGTCAGGCCATCACCATCATCATCCCCATTTGGATTATCTTGCTGCTGAAACAAGCTGGCATTTACCTCGTAATCGCTTAACCCATCCAGGTTTGAATCTGCGACAAGCGGACTGGTTCCAAGGACCTCCTCTTCGGCATCTGTTAAGCCGTCCTGGTCATTGTCGGCCCCATTGTCAGCTTGAATCAAGGCCAAGGCAGCGCCACTGCTGGGTCTGCTGGCTTTGTTTTGGCGTAGGGTCTCGATCAGGGCCAGTTCTTGTGGATCGGGTTCCTCTGTTTCTGGGGCTTGTGGTTGATAGTGGGCCGCTACACTTTGGCTTTGTAGTAATGGCGATATAACCATGATCAATAGCGAAATGATAGTGACGAATCTATACGCTTTGAATGAAGAGGATGAGCGCAGCAATATCACAAACACAGTCATCACAACGAATAAAGCGAATATGGGTAAGAAGTTTTGTGGTGAAGCTTGGGCTTGAATATTGCTTAATGATGAATAGATGCGTGATTGGGTGTCAACAGTTAAACTGGTAGTTGTTGGCAATTCGAAATCAGAAAAATTCACAATGATGTCAGCTTCGATGCGGGCATCATTTTCCTCTGGAAATTGTAAATGCAACACTTGACGTGCGGGCAAGCCATCTTGGCCGATCCACAGTTCACCGCGGCCTGTCATGCCGCTGTAAATGGGGGACAATTCTACTTGTCTGCCGGGCTGTAATTGACCCGTGGCGGCCAAATCGGCTTGTGTGTTATCACGCATGTAGGCAGCAAAGGAACGGCCGTCTACACTAAATGTAAACACATCCATCACCAACTCTATAGGATCAGCCACAGTCGGTACAGAATATGTCTGCGAGCCCGCATAGCTAATATCTTTAGCAGCAGCTAAAAAGGCCAAAAAATCGCCGTCCGGGGCAAAGAAACCGCTAAAATCTTCGATTTCTTCCCAGGCGCCGTCGCCCGTGCGTGCTAAGGCTTGCTGATCCTCTATTTTGATCTCGACAGCACTGTCCGCAGCGTTGATGCTGCCGCCTTGAGACCACAACCGCAAATGCAGTTGTTCTGCTTCAAGATTGGTTTCGCCTTCCAAATAGACGCGATTTTCTTCACTGACACGGCCGATATTGGTGACGGTGGCAGTAGGTACAGTCGCTTGGGTAACATCAGCGGTGAAGGCATAAGCATTGGCGCGCTGCGCCTGCTGCCAGGCTTGTTCGACTTGTTTTTCAGGTGAACTGGTTTGGAATGTTGGTGTATTGATTACTGGTGATAGTGAAGGGGCCGCTGTTTTAAGGGTTTTTTGTTGCGCAGAAACGGCCGTTGTTATATTAAAAATCAACAGTAAAAAGAAAATGATTCCAACCCTGATTACACTTTTTGACCGAAAAATTTTAAACGGTTTCATAAAATTGTCCTCAGTTTTTGGCTGGTATTCAGAATTATTTGATATTAAACGTATGATAACAGGGATGTGTTGGCAAACTGTTGGCAAACCAATGTAAACGGCCGTATAAAGTGATGGAAAGATTATTGTTTTTGTATAAAATAGTTATATGATAAATGGGCGCTTGTTACTGCTGGGGACTGTTCAAATCAAAAAAGCATGTAACCCTCTACCCAAATTACGCCGCAAATAAGTTGCACTTTTGGCATTTCTCATCGTTGAAGCTCGTATTGTGTCCCGTGCCGAATTGGTAGAGTTGTTTTGGTCAGACCAAACTGAACAAAAAGGTAGACGCCATTTAAGCTGGACGCTCACAAATATAAACCAATCACTCCCTGATGTGCTCAAGACAACAAACCTTGCTGTGAGCTATCGCGTCGAAAACAATTTTTATGCAGACGTCATCAACTTCTTGGATTTGGTGAACAAGGGCGGGCTTGTAGCTTTGACAGAAGCATCCAACCTCTATCAAGGTCAATTCATGGATGGCTTTATCTTGCGCGATACCCCAGAC
>CAYGMR010000180.1:0-766 GCA_964350725.1 uncultured Ardenticatenaceae bacterium
AGTTCGGCAATGTTCTTTTGTCGGGTTGCAAGTAGCGCGATTTGGTAAATCGCAGTAGAACGATTTGCCAAATCGTTTTACAAACATCTGTCATACTTTGTTTGATGGACTACTAGGTTTTTTGGTTTGTCCAGGTTAGGACAATCTGCGGATAATCCACTATGAGCTATTTCGAAACAATCATCAACTCATTTATCTTTCGCTTGCAAACCATGGAATGGTTTGATGTAGTTGATGTTGTGTTGGTCACCATTGCATTCTATATCATCATTCGCATTGTACGCCGCAGTCGTGTGGCACTGCTTGTACGTGGTTTGCTGACGCTGGGTTTTGTACTGGTGATGACATTGATTTTGCTGCCCTTGCCCACCTTTGACCTCATGATCATGGTGGGCTTGTTGGCGATGGTTGTCGTCACCCCCGTCATTTTACAACCGGAACTGCGTGCTTTCCTGGAACAAATCGGACGGCGCGTGGGTTTTTCTTCTTCCTTACGCAAAGATGCAGCAGACCGCGTAATACCGCCTGTTGTTTGGGCGATTGACAACCTTGCTAAATCTAAAACCGGGGCGTTGATTGTTTTGGAAGGGGATTCCGACCTGCAAGATATTATAGAGACAGGGATTCAACTCAACGGCCGTATTACCCCTGAACTATTACAAACTATCTTTTTTGACAAAACGCCGCTGCATGATGGTGCTGTTGTGGTGCGTGGGGATCAGGTCGCGGCGGCTGGTTGTATTCTGCCGTTGACCGACCACAGCTT
>CAYGMR010000180.1:781-10403 GCA_964350725.1 uncultured Ardenticatenaceae bacterium
GGCTGCTGTGGGCATGAGCGAAAGCAGCGATGCCCTGGTCATCATTGTAAGTGAAGAGACTGGGGCGATTTCGCTGGCGTATAACGGTGAATTAAGATTTGATCTGGATTCGACCACGATTCGCCAAGAGTTGGCCAACTTTTACACGCAGCCAGATAAATTGTCACCTGAATCACCGCGTAAATGGTATACTTTTTTAAAAGATTTCCAATGGCAATTGCATTGGCCCGGATGGGGTAAAATTTTACGTGAGATATTCTTCGTTTTGCTAGCAGTTGGATTAGCTTTATTTGCGGCAACGGCCGTACGTGCCCAGGCAGACCCCTTAGAGAATGTACGCGTAGATAACATCCCCTTAGTTATTGTAGATATGCCAGCGGATTCTGTGCTCACGAATAGTTTGCCGACTACTGTATCTGTTGATGCCCAAACGACTTTAAGTCGTGTTGATACACTTGGCCCAGAGAGCTTTCAAGCAACTGTTTCGCTAACTGGCATTGATTCAGAACCACAGCAAGTGCCTGTTGTCGTGATCAGTTTAGTGCCAAATGTGACTGTTTTAACCCCAATTCCATCCGAGATCATGGTTTCGGTTGCACCGGTCATTAGCCGTACTGTTCCAGTCACAATTAAGTTGTCGGACGCCGATCAAATGTCGCCCGCGTATGAAGTGGCTGGTGATCCACAAGCGACGCCGACAGAAGTCGCTGTGACAGGACCATCTACGTTTGTTGAAGCAGTTGCGCAGGTGCAAGCGGCCGTTTCTGTTGCGAATTCGACGGCTTCAATCAATTCACTTCAAACGCTTGTGGCCTTAGATCAAAATGGCGAAACAGTTGAAGGTGTGACCATCATTCCGGATCAAGCGCAAATATCTGTGCCAATTCGTCGTCGCATCGATGCACGCAATGTGGGTGTGCGTGCTGTGACCGAAGGTTCACCACCGGATGGTTATTGGCTTAGTAACTTGCGCGTGACCCCGTCGAGTGTGACCATACAGGGCAATCCCAATCAAATAGCAGAACTATCCAGCTGGGTCGATACACTGCCTGTCGATTTGAGCGAGATAACGGGTGAGTCGCAATTACGTGTGCCACTTGATTTGCCGAATGATGTACAAGCGATTGATCAAGATGGCGTGATCATCTCTACGGTCACTGTTTTTGTGGATGTTTCTGCACGCACGGGCGATTTATTGGTTGAACGGCCGATAGAAATTGTCAACGATCTGGGTGAGTTTGAAATCATGGTTGACCCGCAGTTTATTGAACTTTTGCTGACTGGTCCGCTGCCAACATTAAACCAGGTTGAGCTCCAGCCGGAGTTGGTACGTGTCACGATTGATGCGTCGCTGCTTGAGCCAAATAGCAGTGTAGAAGTTTCTCCGATTGTGATCTTGCCTAATGATGTGCGTGCTCAGTTGGTGCAAAGTCTAATTTTGGTGACTACTGGCCCTCTGCTGACTCCAGAGCCCTAGATTAACTTAGCGATGAGGAGCCCACATTGATTCCCGAAACTTTGATCCCATTTGTTTTAGCGACGCTGCTTATTCTTGTAATTCCGGGGCCGACTATTATTTTGGTGATAAGCCAAGCGATTGCACATGGGCGGCGGTCTGTTATGCCACTTGTTGCCGGCGTGTTCTGTGGAGATTTTACGGCAATGACGCTTTCTCTTTTGGGGCTAGGCGTGATTTTGTCTGCTTCTGCGGTTCTGTTTACACTATTTAAGTGGGTAGGCGCAATTTATTTGATTTATCTTGGGATTAAATTGTGGCGTGAAAACCCGAAAAAAAGATCAATCGAATTTGGTGCAGAGGGCAGTTCTGCCAGCTCACTATTCAAAAGTGCTTATATCGTCACGGCGCTAAATCCTAAAGGCATTGCTTTTTTCGTTGCCTTTTTGCCTCAATTCGTCAATCCACTTGCGCCACAGTTCCCACAATTGGCCGTTTTGGGCGGCATATTTTTGTTCTTGGCTGTCATTAATGCAGCCATTTATGCATTATTTGCGAGTCAATTGCGTGCGACGATGAAGAAAAGAGAAACACTTAAATGGTTTAACCGCTTCGGAGGCGGGGCGATGATTGGGGCTGGCATCATTACAGCTGGCATGCAGCGATCAACATAGTTTGACAAAATATCGCGGCTGTATTGTGGTTGCTTGAGGAAAAACGGGACAGCCATTATTTTTATATCAAAGGACTTTCCTGTTTTCACCTAACATTTTTCGTCGGTAAATTTCATCCGGTCGCGTGTCGATACGATCTACATCGTTTTGGTGTAGAAAATTTGGCCCACCAAGGGCATAGGTTCCTAACAAAATGCGTGCGGTCTTGACATACATAGCCGTGATGCGCAGCACTTCGTCGGCGGTTTTCCCTAAGGCGATCAAGCCATGATTTTGCATGAGGATCACTTTGGGCGAACGGCCGTATTCATCTTGAAAGCGACCTATCCCATCACGAATCGCTCTAGCCAGCGGTAATCCAGGATCCGTATACTTGACATAAACTGGAGCTGGGCCACATACAACAATCTCATCGGGAAATAAACGACCCTGAATTGCATCCTCTGCTAAATTTGAACATAAGATGCTGTTAACGGCCGTTGGGTGCGTGTGGCCGATAAAGTTTGTTTCTGTTATAGACAAGGCCATGGCATGGAAGGTTGTTTCGACCGAGGGGTGTTTGGGTGAGTCGGTGATGGTAGCCGCTGAGAGGGTTTGGGTAACGGCCGTGTCTGTGATATTTTTTTGCTTAAACAACGCCAATACTGGTTCGAATCGTACTTGTACAAAACCATCGGCCTTAATACCATTTAGTGATGTGCCGCTGGCTTTCACCCAAAACGAATCCTTATCAACTCGCGCCGATGAATTGCCCTCACCTAAAATCACATAATCACGCGCAGGCTCGCCCAAAACGCATGACATTTCAATTAATTCAACTAGTGTGTCTCTGTTTTCCAAAAAAATCTCCCAACCACAAATTTGTGAAAATTAAAAAACGGCCGTCACTCGACGACCATTTTTAATTTTACCGTTATTTTCCTTTTGCAGCATTTACTTGTTGTTCAATCCATGCATAATTTTCTCTGATGCCCGCCTCCAGATCATAGTTTGATTTCCATCCAATGGAATAAATGCGTGCATTGCTGAAGTTGCGGGATTGCACGCCGACAGGTCCATCAATATGTTTGATATTGACGGTTTTGCCGGAAACCTTTGCGACTGTCGCCACCAGTTCATTGACACTCACATATTGTGGGCAGCCAATGTTGACGGCGCCTTGTAGATCGGAATGCATCAGGCGATAAATGCCATCGACCATATCATTGACATAGGTGTAAGAACGTACGGCCGTACCATCTCCCCACACTTCAATCGTGCCACCATCTTCAATCTCAGCAACTTTGCGGCAAATGGCTGCCGGCGCTTTTTCGCGACCGCCAGTCCATGTTCCGTATGGACCGTAACAATTTTGGAAGCGTGCGATACGCACTGTCATGCCCTGATTGCGTTCATACGCCATTGCCATGCGCTCTGAATACAACTTTTCCCAGCCATATTCATTATCAGGATTGGCCGGAATCGCTTCAGCCTCACTCATTTCAGGTTCGCCTACCTGCATATCGCGGTAAACACAGACTGAAGAAGAGAAGAAGTAGCGTGGCACGCCCAATCTTGCGGCATGATGTGTCATGTGGATATTGATCAATACACTGTTATGCATGATCTCGCACTCGGCTGAATGAATAAAGCCCATACCGCCCATATCGGCAGCCAATTGATAAACCTCATCAAATGTACCATCGTTCAAGGTGAGGGCTTGTATGCAATTGGCTTCTTCACGCAAATCGAGCACGAGAAATTCGTCTGCGGCCGTTACCCGATACTCATGTTCCTTAATGTCAACGCCACGCACCCAATAGCCTTCATCTTTCAATTTCTGCACTAAGTGACCCCCAATAAAGCCACCAGCACCACATACCAAAGCTGTTTTCATACCATTATCTCCTTAAGATTAACCCCAAAGTGTACAGCGACTACGAAGGTTTTTCTCCGCGGTCGCTGTGTCCTTTGGGGTTCAGTTGTCAATCATTTGCACGCCGTGCGAAGACACGTACAGCGTTTTTTATCGGTTTATCGGCCACAAACACCAAATAGCCGCCCCCGCCAGCCCCTGATAGTTTCCAGCCCAAAGCAACATCACGATACTGTTCGATGAGTTGGGCGATGTGCGGATTCATCATATTGGGGAACATTTCGATTTGAGCTTCAAACCCTGCACGCATGGAACGGCCGAATTCAAAAATATTGCGCTGTTTAATTGCATGCCAACAGGAATCGGCAGCATCTGCTAACGCCTTGGCAGGTTTGGGATCAAAATGTGTGTTGGCCAAAGCATCATATTCAGCATGACGCGGCCCTAGGGTGATCAGATACAATGCATTTTCGACAAATTGCAGCGACATTTCATCCTGGATTTTCTCAATGCTTGTGGGCCAATAGTCACCTTCATAATGTGCTTTTGCCAGTCCCGGAAAAACAATGCCGATTGCATCTTGTGAACCAGAAATAATTTTTGTGCCAGGCGGATTATCGTAGCAAAACAATAGCTTGGCTAATTTTTCGGGATCACCACTCGGCAGCCGCGGTCCCCACATGTCAATGGCGGCGCGCCGTGTACTAGATGCCATACCGCTACGGCCGTTAAATTGAATAGTTGGTTCGAGGGAAATGGTGACAACTGCACCCGGATGATGTTCAGATACAAAAGGTTGATCCAACCACCCACCAGCCAGATCAATACGAAAGGGGATTTGGTGAACAGTGCGTAGGGCGGTTGTAGAACGCGGTGTTAGCCCGGGGAGTGGTTCTCGCTTCAGCACGACATATTCAACACCATGTTCTTTACAAAGCTGTTCTTTATAGGGGGTGTTACCATCCTCATTAACAATGAAAATATCGGGCTGAATTTGTTTGAATTCAGCCAAAAAGTCCAACATGCCTGATCCTTGGGCGATAAACGCATGATGTACGAAGCCAACTGACTGCACCATAAATAAACGTTCATCTTCACTATTGACAGGCCTGCGCCCCTTTAATTCGTATATTGTTTTATCGGAGCCTAAAGCGACATATAAATCGCCATAGGAGGACGCTTCTTTGAAAAATGCAATATGTCCGCTGTGTAATAGATCATAACAACCGCTGATTAATACCTTTTTTGACATGTACCTTCTTACTCTTTTATTGATGATGGACTTCCATCTAGTTTACACAGTATTCTTGCGTTAAATATTTCTATTTGCAACTAAACGGGAATGTATGCACGATCTCCGAATCGCGTCTGGCCAACTGCACCAGAGCGTGAAAAGGATTCCACTGTTTTGGCATGTCTATTAGGAACAACTGAAAAACTGTGATTTTTTATGCTGATTCAAGAATCATATTGGCATATGGGACTGTATCTGCGGTGCGGATTAACCCAATTGCATTGGGCACACGCTGCTTAAATAAATCGTGCTGCTCATATCGCGTGGGAATGCCAGCCAGACCGACTGCAAAAGCGTCGCGCACAGCCATTGAATTGTGGGTTTGAAATTCGATGGCCATCCATGCCTTACCAATATTGAAATTCGACCGTATTGCTGCCAACACTTGCAAGACGGTGGGAACATTGTTGACTAGTGTAATGTCAACTGTTTCAATTGTTGGCCAATAGGGGAAGCCGCGATCAGCGATCACCACTGTGTTTGTGTGGCGTATGCGTGCGAGTAAATCAAGAATTTGGGGGTTTAAAATACCACTGTTGAGCATCATTTACCTCTTTTCCGAGCGTCTGTTAAGGGTGTTATGTTACCGGTAACATAGTATCAGATGCCCAAAATGAAGTCAAGTGTTTTGGTGTGGACATTGTGCTAAAATTATGCGTGGGAAGCTGCTCTGATTATTAAGCTGCACCATTACTTTACAAAACTTTTTGGCACAGTTCGAATCAAATAAATTGTGCTCATATTTTAGTTAATCAAGACAAAGTTAGGTTTTGATTTTGAAAGGAGCTAAACATGAACAAACAAACATTGATTGATAATTTAAACAAAGACTTAGCAAATGAGTTTGGGGCAATTATTCAATATATCACCTATGCAGCCAAAGCGACAGGCCCTTATCGTCCGCAGTTAGCCCAATTTTTTCTGACAGAAGTGGCTGATGAACAACTGCATGCCCAATTTTTGGCTAACAAAATTGTTGCCTTGGGTGGTGAGCCAACGACACAGGCCGCACCTGTACCTTCAGCAAGCACCAATCGTGAAATGTTGCAGGCAGTTTTGGCGGCCGAACTCCAAGCTAGCAAGGATTATACCCAGCGCGCATTAGAGGCTGAAGCCTATGGAGATAAAGGGTTGGTTGTAAGTTTAGAAGATATGGTGCGTGATGAAAGTGGTCATTCTGAAGAGACCGAGCGCATGTTACGCGACTGGCCGATTTAGAGAGGAATAGCGCCTGTTTTGTGATTGAATGTAAAAAACAGTGCTCGTCAACTTTTGTAAACACGAACAAAAAAGAATGTGGATAAAAAATCTTACCATTCCTTTTTGTCCGTGTTTACAGCTTTCTAAAAATTGCCTTGTGAAAGGCTTTTTTTATTTTACCAGAGGAGACTTGCCAGGTTTTAAGATCAATTTGACCGCATTTTACTCATGGTAGACACCTGACAAGTCTAGAATTCGCCAGACTTCTTTAACAAGATTTGACTATGACTACAGATCGAAATGTTCAGTCATGGGCACTTCAGCTTGTGTGACTAGCTCGCCAAAAAAGGACGATTGGGATTTGAGCTGGCGCAAATAATCGGCATATTGTACCACCATGCCCACGAGCGCGAGACTCAGAACAATCAAAGCTGTAAAATTACCTGACGGGTTTAAGCCAAGGACTTGTCCAATAATGTCTACGCCAATATAAACTGATATTAATATCAATGCATCTTCGGGGAAGTGGCGGGTAAGAACCAAACCAAGGATGCCTCCAATAATCAAAACAAGCAGGATGAGCCAGAAGGCGAATGAATTTGGAATGCCTTCAACCTGCGCAATTATGTAATTAATAACTTCGATAAACCAAAGAGCGGCACTGGCTCCGGCGATAAAACCGATGACAGCAACGGCCGTGTCCAAATAATTACGCCCCAACACATAACCAACTATACCTGCCGCAACAGCGATTGCGAGCAAAATCCAATCCCGATTCTTAACAATATCCAATCCAGAGGAATTAGATGATATAAAAAACGCAGCCAATAAATTTGCCGTCCCCACTGCGGCAACAATGCCCAGCGTGACCCAAAGCCAACGGCGACCGCCCAAAAGAATGGTACCGCCAATAAGAATACCAATGATGATTAATAGTAAACTCGATAATAAACTTAACATGCTGTCATTCCTCTTTTGCCGTTGAACTATTTATAATATTCGTCTTCTTCATCATCATGTTTACGTGATTTCCATAAGGCACCCAAAACCACATAAGCCCCAACCAAGGCACCCACAATGAACATATAAAAAGCCAACGGGGATAGTTGGAATTCGCCTACTTGTAAATTCACAGTGCTGGCAATAGCGGAACCAACAATCCAGCCTGCCAAAACCAGACCCAAAACCAGCCGTTCAAGGCTCCTGGAAAAAGCTTTGTCAAGCTTGGTGACATCTTTAGACAAATCACTGGTGTCTACATATACACTTAGACGCCCTTTTTCATATTGATCCAGCCATTTAGTCGTTGCCTCAACTAACGATGGAATGCGATAAATTACTTCGCGTGAACTGCGTGAAACCTGGGTGCGTACCGTTTTGGCAAGTGCATCTGCGTTTAGTTCCTCACGGGCAAGCGTAATGCTGCTTTCTACGGCCGCTTGCGAGAGCGCAATGTTTGGATCAAGGCGGCGAATAATTTCGTCTGCTTGCATGAGCGTCTTAAATACTAAAGTGAAATTGGGATCGAGGCGCAGTCCATTTTTGCGCAAGACATCTTGTAATGCTGTAAAACTATAGGAAATATCTGCATCTGCGCTGCCCAAAAAACGTTGGCCAAAGCGTTCCATCTCTTCTAAAAATTCGTCATCACTAGTTCTGCGACCCGGTAATGGTTTGCTTAGGCGCAAGGCTGCTTTGCCCATGCTGTAGCCATCTAATTCTTGCATTGAGACGAGCAAATCTGCTAGTGCCATACGCTGCGCACGGTTTAATTCACCCATCAACCCCATGTCAAGGAAACCGATTTTGCCTGTTTCCAGGTTAACTAATACATTGCCAGGATGGGGGTCGGCATGGAAAAAGCCATCAAACAAGGCTTGTTTGGTCATCGCCTGGACAAATTGGCGTGACAGTTCATAGGTGTCAATACCGGCTGCTTTGATATCAGCAACATCACTAATTTTGACACCTTCCAAAAGTTCCATGGTTAATACTTTTGATGAGGAAAGTTCTGGGTAAACTTTTGGCACATTTATGTTTTCAAACTGGGCCATGTTCCGCGTTAGTAATTGGATGTTGGAGGCTTCATTATAGTAATTTAATTCGTAGAGGATGCCATCGGCAAATTCAGACACCAATCCGCGTAGATCGATTTCACGTGCCCATTGCTGTCTTTTTTGAATACCCTTTGACAGATCGCGCATCACATTAAGATCGGCTTTGACGGTTACATCGATATTGGGACGCTGGATTTTAACAACAACGGCCGTTCCATCATGCAGGGTTGCTTTGTGAACTTGAGCTGTTGAAGCGGCGGCAAAAGGTTCTTTCTCAAATGTCGCAAATAGATTTTCTGGCTCATCTTTGAGTTCATGCAAAAGGATCGCGTGTGCGCTTTCATAAGAAAAGGGTGGCACATTGCTTTGCAGTTTTTCTAACTCTTCCAACCAATCTGGTGGAATTTGGGCCGCACGGCTGCTGACGATTTGACCAAATTTAACGAACGTTGGCCCCAACTCTTGCAGTAAAATGCGTACTGTTGTTGGTAAGGATAGCTCGCTCATGGGATCGACATCACGGAATAAGAGTTCCTGCATGAAGACACGGAAACGTGCCAACGGCGTCATCTCGACAGCGATATCTTTGGTATAGCGTGTGATGATATCGGTGATTTGCATCACGCGCAGGTTTTCAGCGATGGCATTGCGACGGCCTGATGACAATAGGCCTACCCAGCGCCAATAGATTTGAGTTTCAGTTTTGTTGTGGAACTCAGGTCTGTCCAAGCCAAAAATTGCTTCCATAACCAACACCACGACGGCCATGAGGGAACCACCAAACGCTATCCAAAAAAGTGCAAAACCGTTGATGATAAAAGTGTTCGGTGCAAGCCAGGACAATATCCAAAAAAGGAAGCCATTGACGACGATGGCAAATAGCCCCATCGTGCGTACCAGCAGACGCGCGGTTAAAAGCAAAACAATCGGCCGGATCAAAGCATTGATAGCGCCAAAAACCAGACCAAAGATGAGGTAGGTCGCGCTGATATCGACGACGCCAGGTATGAGTGGCTGTATGCTTAATCCTGGGGATAAAATGATGGTGATAGTTAGTGCGATGGCATTAACGAGTATGCGAATGAC
>CAYGMR010000181.1:0-1645 GCA_964350725.1 uncultured Ardenticatenaceae bacterium
ACGCCAATTGGAAAACGGCCTGCTCGTCTTTCACGATGCCAAAACACACTGAAAAATATCTCCCTAAATCTCCCTAGATCTCCTCAAATCTCCTTTCTACCTCTGGAAGGAGATTTTATCATAAGATTTCACAAAATCTGATGAAAAATTGTGTTATGGTGAGACTATGTTCAAATGTATGTACGCTGACAGCAAGTCGCTGACTGCAAGTCAGTGAAAGAACAAATTTTTACAATTTTTACACATGGAGGAATGAGATGAAAAAACCACACTTAATCAAACCAGTTTTTTTCCTACTTATTATAGGTATCGTTGTACTGCTTGGGCTTATGTTTGGGTATACAAATCAGGCAGCAGAAGCAGCAGAAACCGTACAAATCTTGGAAAGGGCACGAGATCAAGTCGCTGAAGCTAAACCTGGCGAATTAGTTCATTTGCAATATGCTCGCTTCACGCGCATGCCGCCCCCTGAACTTGAACCAACAGATCCTTATCACCTGCCTTATTTACGCTTATGGCACGAAAAAGAGCTTGTGGAAACATGGATTGAGATTGGTGAAGACGGTATGTTAACAAGGTGGCGTACACAATTACGTAGTAGTGATGGGGAACTATTGCAAGATCTGCTTTTCGATAACGGTATCGAAACAGATTATTTTCCTCTGGAACATAAGGCTTACCAATTTTCACAGGAAGGCGGCCTTTATCGTGATGAAGAGTTGGTGCTGATCGAAGATTTTTTGACAAATGACAAGTTGTCTAAACGCCAAAATTCAGACCTGAACGGCCGTTCTGTTGTGAGTGTCTACACACCCGCAGAAGATGTGGCAACAAACAGTACCCGTGCCGAAGCGCTGGTTTATCAGCAACGGCCGTTTAAGGCAGACCTGGATGCGGTATCACGCAGCAATCGCATTGATTTTGATGTGACAACACTCCTTCCAGTGGGTGAAGCACAAGTCGTCTGGGATAAATCAGGGCAGGAACACGTCATTGCGTATAGAAGTTTAGAAATAAAGGAAACGCTTCCTTCTGCAAAAGCAGAGGAGGTATTTAACCAGCAAATACCTGAAGAAGCATTTCAGGATTCATTTTCGCTGCCCGTTGGCGCGTCCATATCTGGCTTAGACAATATTATGGAACACGTTGACTATCCAATTTATATCTTGGCTGAGAGCGATAGCTTAAATTTAGTTGATGCCAATTTAAATCTGTCTGCTCAACCTAAAATTTCACCTACCTTAGTCGATGGCATAGCGTCTACTTCGGCTCTTGAACTAGCAGTGAAAACTGTTTATAAAGATGCCAGTCAAGGTATAGATACAGAAAAAGCATTTACCATAGCTATCGTTCAAGGTGCTAAGACTGATATGGAGTTTGCCTTGTCGCAGACAAGGCCTGCCTGGTTTCAAGCTGCACCAAAGCAGCTACAACTTGAAGATCAGACAGTAACCGTATGGGTAATGACTGGATTAGAGGACACACATTGGCGCTATGTCATCGAAGCACCCGCTGATACCATCCTTTATGTTGATAGTCAAGGTTTGCCGGAAGAACAATCTTGGCAGGTGCTGCATTCACTTGCTCCTATTCAGCAACCGTGAGGTTTAGTTGAGCTTGATCATACTTAATGTAAGTGGAAACA
>CAYGMR010000181.1:1655-10375 GCA_964350725.1 uncultured Ardenticatenaceae bacterium
TATCCCATAGTTTATAATGATAGGAGAAAGACTAAAATGAAAGCTTTAAATTTCACAAAATATAGAATATATCAGTTATTGGTTTTGGGAGGATGTGTTATTGGCTTATTGACCATGATAACAAGTGTGGTATTAGCAGGTTCCGCATCAGACTCATGGACAACAAATGGCGTATCCATGTCAGGTTCCCATAATGCTGACTTTATAGGGATGTTAGATCGTTATATTGATGCATCCTCATCTGGACACACACCAACATATGGGGTCTTAGACTATATGGATGTTGTTGGTTTGTTGGAAGATCGTTGCAAAAATCAGAATGGCACCTGGCAAACATGGCAAACGTTCGCTTCGAATTCCAGTGCAGCAACTTATACGTCTGGCGTAAGTACATATGCACAAGGTACCTATCAAACTTGTTCATATGGTCATGAATATCGAAATAAATCTAAGCATCAATTCAAGTATAATCTTCATTATGTCAATGAGTATCATTGGCTATGTTCTGGAGAGAGCTGTTAGAACCTTTAATATCAATCAGACAGACAATCAATAAATATTAGGTCAATTTGTACCAAGGTAACACCACAATAAAACGTGGTGTTACCTTGGTTGGATTTCTGCCAGAATAATCCTGATTTTATCTATTAATGCTTTTTCTAGGGGTGTCGACCATGCGAGTCATTGTTCTTGATCAACTAGTTTTCAGGGCTTCCAGTAACGCTTTGAAGGCCAGACATTCCATTTTTCATTGCGGCGTTCACTAGTTTCAATCTAATTGTAATAACTAAAAATGCGTGGGTTTTTCTCACGAGGTAGCCTCACCATAATCTAAATATTGTTCTTCGATCCAGCCACTTGCATTGTCCACGGTGATGATCTCGCGCCAGATAATGCCGCCGACATTGGCGTGACCAGGACGCAAGATGACGATATCACCCCCTGTGAGTGTGAGTAGATTTTGGGTACTGCCGGGTGTGCGGCGCAGCCAGACGGTGCTGCTGCCGACATTGACAACGGCCGTTTCTTCCATAATCGCAGTTGGTGTCAAAGTCGGGGTTGGTGAAGCGGTGGTCGTCGGTGTGGGCGGTGGGGTAGAGGTTGGCGCGGGTGTGGGTGTTGGGGTGGGTGACCCGGTCGCGGTTGCTGTTGGCAGTGGCGTGCCTGCTCCCGCCTCCACATTGGGAGCGAATTCTTCGGTTGCCTCGATACCCGCCTCTGCATCTGTTGTGGTATTTGTTTCCGACAGATCATTTGCCGCTGTCGGCAGCCCTGCCATGGCGCCGGAACCTGAAATTTGTATGGTTGGTGTGCTATTATTTGTGCCTTGTGGTATTTCCTGAGAAATACCCGTTGGTGTAATCGGATTGACTGCTCCCATCGTATCTGATGTCGCAGTGGGTTCGCTGGTCACAGCGGCAAGCGGCTGCTCAGAGACGATACGCCCGTCTAAGGGGACACCCGCTAGAAAGAAACCGAATGCGAGCAAGAGCATCGCCAGTGCAAAACCGGTGAAAGTGCGTGCGCGTAAATCCAGGCGCGCACCCGATAGCCCCAATCGTTTTATCAGGCGTGGTGATTGCGCGATATAAGCGATGAGCAGCAGAATAAATGTGGCAACGGCCGTTACGCCCATGCCGATCAAAGTCCATGATGGAAATCCCATAACGGGAAGATTATAACCAGTTTAGCATCAAGATGTTAATCAACCCTAATACAGGTATAATCCAAAGCAATAAAAAAAGTTAAAATTAGTACGCAGCGCGTCAAACTTCAAGCGGGTTTGCTGTGTGTTTTCATCCCCCTAATCCCACAAAAACGTTCTGCGCACTGTATGATACCCTGGAGTAAAAAATGGCTAAACAATATGATTTAGTAGTACTTGGTGCCGGTCCTGGTGGCTATGTGGCTGCCATTCGTGCATCGCAGTTAGGGCAAAAAGTCGCCATCATCGAAAAACAATACATGGGCGGCGTTTGTCTGAATATCGGCTGTATTCCAACCAAAGCGCTCTTGAAAAATGCTGAGCTGGCACATACGTTGCAGCATCGTGCGCGTGAATTTGGTTTTAGTTTTGATAATTTAGAACTTGATTATGGGGTTGCTTTCAAACGCAGTCGTCAAGTATCCGGCCGTCTCGTCAAGGGTGTTGGCTTCTTGATGCGCAAAAACAATATTGATGTGTTTGAAGGCGTAGGCAAGCTGAATGGCCGTGAGACTGTTCAAGTTTCCCTCAATTCTGGTGAATCAGAGACGTTAACCGCACGCAATATCGTCATTGCCACTGGCGCACGTCCACGTAGTTTCCCTGGCGTTGATTTTGATGGCGAACGCATCATCTCCTATATCGAAGCGATCACGAGCGATACATTGCCAGAAAAAATCGTTATCATTGGTGGTGGGGCGATTGGCATGGAATTTGCTTATGTTTGGGCGAACTACGGCGTGGATGTCACTATTTTGGAAATGATGCCCCATCTACTGCCAAATGAAGAGCCAGAAGTCAGCACAGTTGTTGAGAAAGCATACAAAAAACTGGGCATAAAATTCCATGTCGGCACACGGGTCGAAACGGTCAACAAATCGGCAGCTGGTGTCGCTGTGACATTGGATGATGGGTCTACAATTGAGGCCGATCAAGTGATGTTGGCAATTAATTTTCAGCCGAATATTGAAAATATCGGCCTGGAATCTGCAGGTGTCAAGCTCACTGAGCGTGGCAACATCGACATCGATGAACATATGCGCACAAATATCCCCAATATCTATGCAATTGGAGATGTGGCTACCGATTATCGATTGGCGCATGTGGCTTCGGCAATGGGTATTGTCGCTGCTGAAACCATCGCTGGACATGAAACCATGACCCTTGATTACAAAATGATGCCGCGCTGTACCTATTGTGTGCCGCAGGTTGCCAGCTTTGGCCTGACCGAAGCACAAGCCAAAGAAGCTGGTTTTGAGATTAACACAGGGCAGTTTAACTTCCAGGTGAATGGCAAAGCATTGGGCATGGGCGAACGTGATGGCTTCGTCAAAATTATATCAGACGCAAAGTATGGCGAGATTTTGGGCGCCCATATGGTTGGGCCCGATGTGACCGAACTGCTGCCCGAACTGACCTTGGCACACAATGCCGAATTGACCGCCGAAGAGATCGCCCGCAATGTGCATGCACATCCCACCTTGAGCGAGGCACTTATGGAAGCGGCGCACGGTGTGGAAGGAGCGCCCATTCACGCATAAAAAGTGGCAGAGTTGCAAGGTTGCAAAGTAAAAAAGTGGCAAAGTAGTAAAGTTAAGCGGTCATCTATGACTTTGCCGCCCTGCAACTCTGCAACTTTGCCATATTGCCACCCTGCCACATGACACACACACACCAACATCACGACAATCCGTTTTTTAACCGGCAGCGCATTACAGACCCCATGTTTTTTCGGGGACGTGAACGGGCTGTGGAGGCGTTGTATGGCGCGATTGCTACGCGTCAATGTCGGTCGGTGGTTGGTGAACGCAAGTTGGGCAAAAGCTCACTGCTGACACATCTTTCGTGTCCTGATTCCTTGCGCCAACATGGGTTTGATCCCCAAGATTACGCCTTCATCTATGTGGATTTGGAAGGCATGGCCAATATTAGTTATGCGGAATTTTGGCCAGAATTGTTGGATCAGCTGGAAGTGGCACTGCCCAACTCACAAACTCAGTTGTTGACCCTCACACAAAATCTGGCGATGGAAGCAGATGTACGCTTCATGCAGATTCGGCGGCTTTTCCGGCGTATTGAACGCGCTGGCCTGACATTGGTTTTGATGTTGGATGAGTTTGAAAGCCTGGCGAGCAATGCGGCTTTTGACCCCAGCTTTTATGGCGAGCTGCGCAGTTTGGCCGGTGAAATGGGTGTGGTTTATATCACCGCCTCCCGGCGCAGCTTATATGATTTGACTTATCAACATGCCGACACATTGTCCTCGCCATTCTTTAATATTTTTTCTGAAGAAGGGTTGGCATTGATGCCGCTGTCAGAAGCGGCCGTTTTATTGCGTGATTTGTCGAGCATCCCTGACCAACGGCCGTTTACCCCCGAACAAATTGAATTCCTAATTAACCTGGCTGGCCCCCATCCCTTTTTCTTGCAAGTTGCGGGTGCCTATTTGTATATGGCACGCCAAGAAGATGACATTCAAAATAGTGTACCTGTGCAGGTAGTCGGCCGTTTTAACGCCGAAGCTGAAGATCATTTTCGGTATTTATGGCGGCAGTTGTCGGCACATGAAAAGAGTGTGCTGCTGCATTTGGAAACAGCCACTCAGGCAGCCGTTAGCCCAAGCTTTTCCAATCCCGAAACCTTGCGCCAATTACGTGAAAAGTCATTAATTCATCAAGATACAAACGGCCGTTGGCAGCCGTTTAGTCGTGCCTTTGCTGAATTTTTAGAACGCATTGATGCCGCCGAACGGCCGTCGCCCCCCCATATTTCTAACGCCGATACTGGCGATCTGTCTGGTGTTACTTTAGGCAATTATCGCGTGCTGAATCCGATTGGGCACGGCGGCATGGCTGTTGTGTATAAAGGCTATCAGGCCACCCTTGACCGTTACGTAGCTATCAAAGTGATGTCACATACGATTGCCGAAGACCAAACCTTCATCGAACGTTTTCAACGTGAAGCCTCGTCGGTTGCGCGTCTGCGCCATCAGAATTTAGTCCAGATGTTAGATTTTGGTGTCTATGATGACATTTCCTACATGGTCATGGAATATATCGAGGGGGATACGCTCAAAGCACGCCTGCAAACATTGCGAGCTGCAAACGAACGCATGCCTTTGCCCGAAATCGTAGAGATTATCCAGGATGTGGCTGCCGCCATGGATTATGCCCATGCGCATGGCATTGTCCATCGGGACATCAAACCAGCCAATATCATGCTGCGTCCGGAAGAACGTTTGGCTGCTTTGACAGGGGCGGTACCGTTTACGGCCGTACTCACCGATTTTGGCGTGGCACGCATGTTGGAAGGTGTGCAAATTACCGGCAGTGGTGCGACTATTGGCACGCCTGATTATATGTCTCCTGAACAAGCGCAAGGGCAATCTGCAGGCCCATCTGCCGACATCTATGCTTTGGGTATTGTTTTGTATGAAATGTTGACAGGTGAACTACCATTTACGGCCGATTCGCCGGTGGCCGTTTTGCTCAAACATTTACAAGCGCATCCACCTTTATTAGTGGACACGGCCCCCGAACTCCCGCCCGGCATCGACATGATCTTGACGCGAGCTTTGGCAAAAGAGCCACAGAAACGGTATCCTACAGCCGGACAGTTAGCCACAGAATTGGCAGAGATTGTGGAGACTGGGTTGTGATCCAGCGCACCATTCGCAGCGGATTGGTGGCAGGTTTCCTCATCAGCCTCGCTGGTATTTATCCGCTCATGAGTGTGGCTGCACCGCTGCTTGTACCTGGCTGGCAGCCTTTAATTACGAATGAGCTGCTGCGTACTATTTTACTGATGATTTCTGTGGCAGTGGGCATTCCCGTTTTTATTTTGGGGGGCGCCTGGGCTGCGCGTCGTGCGGGTGCGTATGGTGCCTGGCCAGGGTTTCGCGCTGGCGCGTTGGCGGGTGCGACAGCCGGTTCTGGCGTGTATATCACGCTCATTTCGCCGTTGACCGCGCTCATTGCTTATGGTCAAATCACCCCGCATTTACCGCAATTGACAACTGCCCGACCATTGCCACCAGGCACAATGCTGCGTTATGTACAAACTTTTGAAAGGGTTGGTTTGTCGATGGAACTGACCCTATTGATTTTTGTGGTCGTTTGGGGATTGGCGGGGATGTTAGGCAATTCTGCAATGGAGGCACCTCCAGCCAAAGCACGTCCAACATTGTTTAGTCTGGTCGCATCCGGTAAAAATCTTAAACGCTGGTTTGCTGGTGACGAAACGGCCGTGCGCACGGGTCTGATTGCTGGCATTGTTATTGGCCTGTTGGCATTGGTGACAACGTTTGGTTGGTTCTATGCGGGCATTGCGCAGGATTTGCCCGAATTTGGTATGGTGATCCAAGAAAGCCATACGGGCATGGTTACCGGCCCCATTTCGCAGGCACTGGGTGTGCTTTCTCCACTCTTAATTGGGGCCTTGTTGATTTATGGCATCATCATCGTCGCCTTGATTAAAAATCCCCCTGATCGATTTAATGCACGCTTTCACGCTGTTTTATTAGCCACGCTCATCATCGCTATGTTTTTGTCAGCAGTCGGCTTACGCATCATTTATTTTAATTTAGGTTTAGTCCCCTTCTTGCTATCACAGCTCATCCGCGAAGACCCTGTTGGCACGGGTGAATTTTTGCTACAGTTTGCACCATTGCTGACCACATTATCGGTGCCAGCAACGGCCGTTATCTTAACTGTTATTTTAGCCTGGATCACAGTTATTCTCGCAATCATCAATGGAGTAATTTTTGGTTTCATACAGGCTGTCTTCAGTACATTGCTGGTGAGTTTTATCTGGCGGCGACCTGTGGATCGCGCCGCTAAATTACAGCGCCGTATCCGGCATGCACCAGAATATGTTTTGCCGCAGTTGCATCGTCTCTGCACACGGCGTGCAAATGCGTATGATATTATGGTCCATCTCTCACTGCGAACGGCACGCCGTCAACCACAAATCGCACGCCTGACAGCTGCTTTTCACACGATGGGGACCAGCACCACTGCCCAGGATCGCATCGATACGGTGGAGGCAGTGGTAGAGATTTTGCGTGCAAATCCAGATTGGCGCTGGGCACGCGATTTTGCTGACGTGTATGAAACATTGCGTGAGATGTTGTTGGCACGTAAGTTAGAGGATATCTTGGTGCTGCACCCGCCCCCGCACCAGGGAACTGCCTCATTGCCAACGAATATGACCCAAAGTATGCAATATATCGGCCGTATTATCACCGAGTTGCAAAAAACGGATAAGGTTGATGATTTGCAGACGCGGTTGATCTTTTTGGAGAACAGTTTGGCGATTATCCATGAGGCGCAACGTTTTGTGCATGGGACGATGAATAGTGTAGAGGAAACGGCCGTCTCCCTGCCTCAATATTCTGTCTTAAATGCAGCCCTCGAACATGGGCAAAACATTGTGATGAGTGCAATCAAACGTTTGAAAGGTCGTGCTGATCTGGTTTCGACTCTGCAAAGTCAAGCGTGCACCCATTGTGTGCCCCTGCCATTGGTTTGGCAAATCCAAAACAAAGGGCTGAATGTGGCCCAAGAAGTGCGTTTACGTATACTGCCAGGGCAAGATTATGTGGTTGAGAATGGCGAAGTTGAGATTGAGATTTTGCCACCAGGCGAAGCGCGTCAGGTGATGCTTTCGGTTATTCCGCAAGAACAAACCCGTCGCTTGCGGGTCGCCTGGGAGATTTTGTATGACGATGCAGTTGTTGATGATCGCAGCCTGACATTTGCGGATGTGGTCACGTTTGCCCAGGAAGAACGGCCGTTTCAGCGCATTTTCCCCATACCCTACGTCACCGGCACACCCTTAAAAACGGATGATGTTTTTGTTGGCCGCGAAGACGTTTTTGCCTTTATTCGTGAGAATTTGCTGGGCACGCACCAAAACAATGTCATCATTTTGCATGGTCAGCGGCGCACGGGCAAAACTTCCGTCCTCTATCGTTTGGGGCAGGTGATGGCGGAGACGCATGTGGGTGTGCTCATCGACATGCAGGGCAAACCGGCGCGCAACGAGGTCGATTTTCTCTATTCGATTGCTGATGATATTGTGTTTGCCTTAGAAGATGCCGGTATTATGGTTGATTTGCCGCCGCGTGCAGAATTTGAGGAGTCGCCGGAGTTTTATTTCCGCGCTCGTTTTTTGCGCAGCCTCTATCCATATCTGAACGGCAAACATCTGCTGCTTATGTTTGACGAATTTGAGGAATTACAGCGGCGGGTTGAAAACGGCCGTTTGCAGCCCGAAATATTCCAATTTTTACGCAATCTGATGCAGCATGAAGATTCGTTGGATTTTGTTTTTTCCGGCACCCATCGTCTTGAAGATTTGGGCGCGGGTTATTGGTCGATTCTTTTTAACATCGCTGCTTACAAACCAGTGACGTTCCTGGCTCCGGCTGAAGTACAGCGATTGATGACGGAGCCAGTGGCGGCTTATGACATCGAATATGACCCGTTAGCTGCTGAACGCATCATCCAAATGACAGCCGGCCATCCTTATTTCACCCAACTTATATTGCATGAGATGATGGTGTACCACAACGAAAGTGAACGTAATTATTTTACTTTGGCTGATGTGGATCAGGGCGTCGAGCGCATTTTAGAGCGTGGTGAGGCCCATTTCAAACATATTTGGGCGGAATCATCAGACGAGGAACGGTTGGTATTGCAAGCGATGGCCGAATTGTTGCAGAGTGCGGAGGTTGTAGAGGCCCGGGATTTGCGTACTTTCTTGCATGAGCGCGGCTACCAATCAGACGATAATTGGCAAAGGGCGCTGGCTTCACTAAACGGCCGTGACATCCTCACTCGTCGTGATGTGCGCAGTCGCCGCTACCGTTTTAAGGTTGACATCATCCGCTTGTGGATATACCGTACACGTCCAGCATTATGATGACCAATTTTCCATAAATTGGCGCGGTGTCAAAACGGGTATCTGGTACTTTGCAAAAAAGGTAAAATGTCTAACATTGCCAGTTACAAGA
>CAYGMR010000182.1:0-10365 GCA_964350725.1 uncultured Ardenticatenaceae bacterium
TGTAAATCACCGAGCGCAATATGCACATCAGCAATGTCTGGTTGTGCTTCAAGCGCTTGGTCATAACGTTCTTCTACTTGCTCAAAATTGGCGCGGTTGATGTAATAATCGCCCATGGCAAGGAACAGTTGGGTGTTATCGCCCAATTCATCTAGACCGTCGCGTAAAGTTGCCAGGGCAGCGTCATGTTGACCTTGCTGCAGTTGCAATGCCGCGATGGTGTCATATAACAATTCAGCTTCGGGCACAAAGTGCAAACCTGCTTGCAGTAGTTCCTGAGCGGCTTCAGGCTTACCCTGTGCCGCTAAAAGCTGGCTGGCTGCAATGTAGAGGGTGACTTCATCTGGTTGAATATAGATGGCTTGTTGGTAAGCACTAAGGGCGTTATGTTGCTGACCCTGTGCCAGATACAAGGTGGCTAATTCGGTGTAAAGACGGCCGTTGCTCGGATCATTGGCCTGTGCCTGACTTAATGTATTGAGGGCTGCGTCATACTCACCTTTGATGCGTTCAATGCGGCCACGGCGCAATAGAAGTTCGATGTCATTAGGCTGTTGATATAAAGCATCATCTGTGTAAGCCAATGCTGTTGCATAATCACCATAGCGGATCAAAGAATCGATCAAGGTCAGATTTAAGGTTTGATCAGCGGCGGGCAGCGTCGCGGCATGTTGATACCATTCTAAAGCTGTGCTTGTGTCACCACGCCGTTGTGCCAATTCACCCAGATGAATGTAACTGCTGACATTGTTATAGTCGATTTGCGTGGCACTATCTAGCAAGCTTTGGGCTTCATCATAATCGCTTGTGTCCATGCGAATTTCGGCCAGACCAACGTAGGCATCGGCTGTGCCCGGATTGGCTTCAATCGTCGCCAGGAAGCTTTCTTCCGCTTTGTCCCACCGCGCTCTATCTTGCCATGCGCGCGCCAGCGCGATGGTTGCTTGTCCACTGCCAGGATGATTTTTTGCTGTATTGACATAAATCGTCATGGCTTCGGTACGTTTTCCTTGTTGTTCAAGTTCATTTGCAAGCGCAATTTGGGCTTCAACAGAACCGGGAGCGATGGCAACGGCCGTTTCCAATTGTTGCAATGCCGTATCAGATTCACCTAAAAGTGAAAGCGCTTCCGCTAAACCTAGACGCGCTTCCGGCCACCAATTATCGAGTTGAATAGCCGCCTCATAAGATTCAATCGCGTCTGCCAAGTCGTAGCGCACCAAATAAAGATCAGCGAGTTCCTTGTGATAACGTGCCATCACAATTGATGACCAGCCTTCGGCTTCACCTTGTCGCAAGCGTTCTTCATATAACTGTACCGCCTGATCATCTTGATTTTGACCTTGGTACAAGGCTGCGGCTGCGTAGACATCACTGTGGTCTAACAAGGCGATGGGGTCTAACGGTGCTGGTGCGGATGGCGCTGATTTGCCCTGAACCAACGTTTCATCAGAGGCGTATGCTGCATTATCCAATGCGGATTGGGTAGAGTGTGCGGCAAAAGTCACCGCTGGTGTCGATGGATTTTGAGCGGCTTGCGGGGCGGTCAACTGCATGACCCGATTATACAAATTACGTGCGCGTTCAGGTTTGCCCTGCGCTTCGTAAATATCAGCCAAGCGTACAAAGGCATCGACATATTGATTATCATGCTCGATAGCCGTTTCGTAGGCTGCAATCGCGCCGTCGACATCGTTGCGGCGGCGCAAGGCATCCCCTAAAAGCAGGTGTGGCCAAGCTGCATCTGGAGCTGCAGCAACGGAAGAATTATAATAGTTCATGGCAGCTTCGGTTTGGCCTAAATCTTCGTAGGTGCTGGCGATACGTGTGTAGGCGAAGGCGCGGCTGCTGCCATTGCCTTGGGGACGTTGTCGATTTGCGGAACGGCCGTAGGGTGTCAACTGCGCCACAGCCCCTTGATAGGCTTCGATGGCAGCCTCAGCATCTCCCAGACGCTGCCATTGATCGCCCAAAGCTAACAAAAGCGTCGCTTCCTGATCATCGACCCGCAGCGCGGTTTGCAGCAGCACCATCACATCATCAGGATTGCCGCCCGCTTGTCGCAGTTTATTGCTCAAAGCCACAAAGACACCTGTTTGGGTGGGGTCTAACTCAAATGCCCGTTGATATGCTTTGACAGAAGCGTCTAAATCCTTGTTGGCTTGAGACAAATCACCGAACAAGGTATGGCCAATCGGACTGAATGGATTAAGCTGCATCGCGTAGGCGATTTCATCGGCTGCGGCATCTAATTGTCCTGCTGCAATTAAGACCTGGGCAAGCGCCAGGTGGGTGTTGGTCGTTTCTTGCACTTGCAGCTCTTGCAACCAAATAGCATGACGTAGCAACCTGATTGCTTCAGCATATTGTTCTTGTGCTGCCGCTAAATCCGCTTGCAAAATGACCACATCGGCTGACAACGGATAAAGTGTGCGCATCGAACTTACAATTTCAGCAGCGCGATCAAATCGTCCCACTTCACGATAGGAGCTGACGAGCACAAAGATATTGTATTCGCTGGGATTGATCTTGGCGGCATCGGCATACAAGGGCAGCGCACGGGCGATATGACCGCGCTGGCGCCATAAATCAGCTTCAGCGATAAGTTTGCCTGATTCTTCACGCCAATTTTGTAGAGAAACGGCCGTTTTGTATTGTTCCTCAGCACATTCTTCCCGGTTGGCATTAATACAAGCATCTCCTAATGCTGCATGGTAACGTGCAATTTCTGGGGCGTTTTTCTGGGCTGTTTCAAAGGCAGCGATGCTCTCATCTTCATAGCCCTGATCCGCCAATAGTTTACCAAGCTGATAATGTAAAACAGGGGCATCCTGAATGCTGATGGCTGTTTGTAAGTAGTTGGTTGCGTCAGCGAAATGTCCTTGTCGTTGGGCTATTTCGGCCATGCCGACCAACGCCAGCGTATCTTCGGGATCAGTTTCTAATGCAGATTCGTAGTGGGTTTGGGCAGCTTGCCATTCTTTGTCAGCCATCGCACTGTTGCCGCTGATGGCTTCACTAACGGCGGGTGTATCGGTGATGGCATACAGTGAAAATTCGGCATCATCGACCAGCCAGGTGAACCAATCGTCTGCCATGCGCAGCTGCATGTCTAATTCGCTGCCACTTTCGGCGATGACATAAGCGACATCGTACCGTCCTAAAATCTCGAGGCTTTCGCTGGTCAAATAAGGCGTGGAGAAGAAATAGTTCTGATCAATCAGCCTTTGCAGCGCCTGGTCTTGTTGATCCGCCGGGAATATCTCGCTGGTTGTGGGGGTACGATGGGCGACAATGGCAGCATCGGCCACAAAAGCAGGAATGGTAACGCTCAAATCTTGTTCGGCGAAAACGGTTTTTATGTCGTTTGCACCAATTTCGGCATTCAGCGTATCGAAAATCTTTTGTGGGGTGGGGTAGGCGTAGGAGAAGGCAATACGGCCGTTTAAGTTCTGCATATTGCTCAAAATATTGGGTGTCAATGCAAAAGTTGCTGCTAGAACAAACAAAACAGGTGCAAATTGCGCCAAACGTGTTGTTGTTTTCGGTGTGACATTAAAACGACCGACAAGCGCCACACTCGCTTCCATAATATATTGAGCTGCCAACGCAAAGATCAACGCATAAGGCAAAATCCAAACGAACCGCCACAAAATCCAGGGCATCACGAATGAGCCAATTAATGGTGTGATCAGCGGATTAAACATGACAAACAACACCGCTGCACTCACTGATACCACAAATTGTGCCGCCTCATCTCGTTTTAAGCGCCACAAGAAAAATGGCAACAACAACATGGCTAAGAAGTAAGGCGGTTCCATGATGAGGCTGGGGTCAGAAATATAACTGTGGAGATCAAACAAAATCAACCGCCGCCGCGTCATGTTGATGGCAAAACGCCAGACGAGAAAGGGATTGTCACTTTCGTACGCATCTTCCGCTTGTAGATCGGCCATGTTGGGCATTGGCCCGTAATAATCAAGGCTATCCATATGGACGAAGGGCAAAATGGGTACGGTTTTTGTGCCGATTGGCCAATCCTCAAAACTGCTGGGATAGGATGCGGCTAGCGGGTCTTCACCAGTGGAGAGCACCAACTGAATAATAGGCAGGATCATGACAATCATTACCAGACCGGCCAAAGCAGCAACACGCAGCCAGGCAGAGCCACGGCGCAAATTCATGAGCAAATGGACTGCCCCAAATGCGCTGATAGCCAAAGCCAACATAGCTGCGATTAGGGGATGGATGGTCGAAACGGCGAAGGTTGCTGCAGCGGCGGCCAACCATGCTTGCCATTTGCCATTGCGTACGAAGGTTATCGTGAAGGCGAATATAACTGGCAGCATGGTGACAGGCACCATAAATTTGTCGGCATTGATGCGTTCAAAAAAGAAGAGACTAACATTATCTCCACGAATGAAGGGGGCTGCCATGTAAATGAGCAGTTGGATCGCGGCTGTGAGCAAACCGAAACGCCGACTGCCTTTGCCAGCGGCCTTGCCTAGCGTGTAAGCTGCTAAAATCGCCCACAACGCCAGCATTGCCTTAGAGGCCGCAGCGATGAGGTCATTTGGATTGATGCCAGAGAAATAGGACCATAAATAGTTGAGGGTTAACGATTGGTTGAAGACCATACGTACGCCGGGGCCTAAATCGGTGCCAAAAAGCGGTTCAGTGAGGTTAAGGGGTCTGCCGCTGAGGGCATCGGCGGCGAAGGAATTGACAGCGAAGGCATCCCCGTCAATTTTGTATAAATTGAGTGTCGGTAGAATGAGGATGAAACCGATGGCGATGAGTGCCAATAGGATGATTTCGGATGTGTGCCACGGTTTGGGAGTCGACGGCCGTTTTCCACGCACTAACAAAGCTACCAAGAACCATGTCAAAATCACTACGCCGGAAATAAGTGCCCAGGAGTTTGCCAGTTGGTGGATGGTTTGATGTTGCAACAGCGCCAGGGCGCCTGGAACAGCTAGCACAGCAACGCCTAGTGGTAAGGCCAAAGCGAGGCGTTCGAGCGTGTCGAGTTCTAATTTGTAGGTGAGTATATCGCCCAGTAAATAACCAGGCGTGATCAGCAGAGCCAGGAAAGTGAGCCAACTGGCGACTTGCATGGGTGTTTCGGCTGGTAGGATGGTGAGGACGATCGCCCAAACAGCGATTAGAAAAAGGGCAACACTATAATGTGATGTGATCAGTCGACGTAAATGATGCATTTCTATATTGTGTCAGAGTTTCGGCGTTTTGTGAGTGAAACGGCCGTTAAACATTGCATTTATGCTTGTCATACCCGCGCAGGCGGGTATTCAAACGTATGGATTCCCGCCTGTGCAGGAATGACCGTCTACGCAAATGGTACATGCCACCGAATCCTCGGTCCGACCGTGCGTGTGATATTTAATGGTAATTTGGGCCAAAGGCGCATGAATAGGGCGAGTTTGCCATCAGAACCTACTTGGTTTGTAACGCTTGTGATGCTTTCTGTATGCCGCTCACTAAAAATCTGTTGATAAATCGGCTGCGCGCTGCCGCCCCATTGTCCTTTGAATTTGGATGCATTGGAATCAGCAGGGCTGCGTCCCATATCAAGGGTTGTGTGCCCGTGGGCGATGGCGTCGGCCATAATTTCCCATATTGCCAGATAAGCGGGTCGTAATTTCAAATATTCATGTAACGCCGCACCCCACATGCCATAAACGGTATCACCCATGATGAGCTGAAAATAACCGGCGATAGGCTGTTGCTCATACCAGACGACGGCAATATTAAAGCCATCCGGAAAGGTTTGGATGATGTTTTCTAAAAAAGAACGGCCGAATACAGGCGTTCCTGCTTGATGTGTGAATTGACTAAATGTGGCATAAAAAGGATCGAGCAACTTGCCGCTGCGATCCACCTCGACAGTCAAGCCGTTTTTGCGTCCTTTGCGCACTTGGCGGCGGATATTGCCGTCGATACGTGCCCACAGTTCATCTTCAGATGGTTCGAGTGCAACTTGCCAATGCACATGTTGGCTGCTGGTTTGGCTGCCTCCCGGCCAGCTTTGGCGTGTGTCTTGTAGGATGAGACGGTTTAGATTGTGGGAAACGGCCGTTGACAAGCCTGCATCTAACAAAGCCTCGGCAATGCTTTCGTCTTGCGCACATAAACCGCCCGGCATGCTCATTGCACGTCTGCCAGTTAAACGACTGGGTACAAAGAACAATGGCAGCACGCCTACAACTTCACCTGCTTGTGCGGCTAGCAAATATTGGGTGTCGTACCCATATGTTTGCTGCATGACAGTTTGCCAACCCGCTAGATGCGTGGGCAGCCCATTTGGAGATGTGTGTACAAAGTCATCCCAGGTGGGTTGGTTACGGCCGTTTAGTTCAGTTATCTGTTCTTTCGTCGCTATCGAAATCATAAAAAATGTATTTATTTCATAAGAAATGGACATTGATGAACGCGTTTTTTATATCTGTGTAAATCTGTGTCCAAAAATCTTGATTAAATTATTTTCGGTTCTCTGTGCGGATAACCAATTTCAAGCCTGACCATACCGCATCAATTGCACAGACTTTTACATCTACTAAACCAATGGGCAAAATAAGCTCACGGATGACATCTTCAGTAACATCGGTTGGCACTTTTGATGCTTTCTTTGGCCAAGAAATCCATATCATGCCATTTTGTTTGATTCGACCCATAAAATTTTCGATGTTTGTTTGCAGTTCATGGCGACTTTTTGTGAAAAAATGAATCATGTCAAGCTCTTTGGAAATGCGCCGGTTGATTTTCACGCCAGCAGGCAGCGGAGAGAGGAGTTCCTCATAGTTTGCTACTGGGTTTTTGACATATATCTTAAACTCGGCCTTGATGCCTAGCTTTTTTACGAGAGGCGTTCCTGAATAACCTGCCATTGTTAAACGCCTAAACTGCCTTGAGTCACTTTATTTTCCTGCTCCAACAAAACTTTCATGGGCCCAAAATTAAAATCTGTAAATAGTTTTTTTAGTTTGACACGCAAACCACCACGGCCGTAATAATGGGTGAGTCGTTCGCGAGGGGTGACACGGCCGTAACGTTGCCCCGTATCTATTTCCCATGGATGAATATATAAAATCGCTGAGTGACCCAAGGTGTTGATCTGCTCAATACCACGTTTGATGAGCGCATAGGGTTGTAGACGATTATAAAAACCGCCAGCGATAGGCCATTTGCGGCCAAATAGCTTCATCGTCGTGGCTGGGAACTCCATTAAGCCGCTGTCTTCCAATAAATAGGGGAAGCGCGGTGCATTTGGAAACCCATAAAGCATGTTTCTTGTTGGAAAAACGCTGCTGTCATAAATTAAACCGCGTGCCGCCAACACATCAAACGCCCAGGGTGTCGTTGCGTTGACTGAAAAATAAGGCGCGCGATGACCGAGCGGTGTCGTGGCGGTGATGCGATGAATCGCTTCCAAGCTCATATCAATTTCGCGCTCAAATTCGGCTTGGGTAAGTTTGTAAACAAACCGATGGAAATAGCCATGAATACCGATCTCATGTCCTGAACCGGCGACTTCTTCGATTAAACCTGGATATTGGTCAGCAACATAACCTAAAACAAAAAAGGTCGCTTTGACTTTGAACATGTCCAGAATGCCTAACAAGTCATGGGTAGCTGCCACGACGCGACTTTCAAACTGGGGCCATTGATCCACCAGCGGGTTTGTGCTGGTAAGTCCTTGGAACCAATCTTCTAAATCAACGGTAAACGCGTTTGTAATCATTGTTTTTTACCACGGAGCGCACAGAGATCACAGAGAAAAATGTTGCGCTTTCTGCGGTTTTTTTGTTAGTTTATCCTACATACCCTAGTCCACGTAGGCGTTCGGCGACGATGCGTTTTTCGTCTTCGCTGAGGACTTGGCCGTTGCTGCCACTGTTGGTGGTGTTGTGCTTGTTGTTGGCCACGGCCGTAACCAACTCGACTGGCTCAAAATCGGGATCAATCGCTTCTTGCAAGATACGGCCGTCCATATGTTCAGGAATGGGTGCGCTCATCAAATGCATTATTGTCGGTGCCAAGTCAACGAGTGAGGCCTCTTTTACTTCTGCGCCTGATTTAATACCCGCGCCATATGCCATAAAGACACCATTCATACGATGTGTGCCAGAAATGCCGCGCTGCATCGGTTCGATGATTTTGTGGCTGCCAAATTCATATTCGCCGAAACCAAAATATTCGAGGCGTGTGGGGATGAACACAATATCTGGTGCTTGTTCGAGATAATCGCCTGCATAAATTTCCTCACGCCGGTAGATGGTTTCGACTACTTTTTCGCCAGTTTCAGGGTCTCGTAATTCGGCCAGTTGCGCAATAATTTGGCTGCGTACGGTTTCATATGCGTCTGGCTGCACAAGTCCTTGCGGTTCACGGCCCGCCACGTTCAGATAAATTTGGCCGACATTGCCTAGAGAATAGGCTTCTGTGCGTGCCCAATCAATATCTTCAAAAGAAAGGAAGAGTGTTTTGAGCAGGCCTTGCCCTTCGCCGCGCACGACTTCTTTTTTGAGTTTGCCAAAGCCAAGACGCATGAGCGTGTTGTAGACATTCATTGGTGAAAAACCCATATTGAAGGTCGCTTTTTTGAGGCGGGCGCGCAATCCTGGCTTGATTTGCATGAAGCCTTGCTGGATTAGCCAGTTGTTGACATGAATAAATTTGTGGAAAGGGCCAAAACCGTGATCTGACATGAAGATAACGGCCGTATCATCGCTAATATTTGCAATGATTGGCGCAAGTAAGCTGTCAACATAGCTGTAATAATCACGGATTGCGTTGCCATATTTCTCGAATCGAGCCGGATCGTGCAAGGGATGATTCGGATCCATAAATTTCCACAAGGCGTGGCTGATGGTGTCGGTGCCGTTGAAAACGAGCATCGCAAAATCGGCGTCTTCGCGTTCACGTAAATAGTTGAAGGTTTGCACGCGTAAATCGGCGGCACGATAAAGTCGTTCTAAAAATGAGTCGATACCAGAATCGGAATAGGCTTCGCCCGGGTCGGGGTAGAGTATATAGTCGCCTACATTATCGAGGATGTCCTGATAAGCAGTTTCAGGATAAGTGAAGGTGACTTTTGTGTTGGGAGTGGGCATACCCGATACCATCACACCATTGACGGGCACAGGCGGGTAGGTCATGGGGATATTGAGGGCAACAACGGAACGGCCGTAGTCACTTAATAGATTGTAAATGGTCGGCGCTTTGCCATCTAAAGCCGTCACTGGCGTGAATTTGTAACTGTCTTGTTCGCGTGCGATCCAGTCATACAGACGATGTTTGCCTGGATTGCAGCCCGTACCAAAAGCTGTCCACGCTGGCGCTGTCATTGGTGGAACCGTGCTCTGTAATTCGCCATGTGCGCCCATTTGCAAACAATGTTGCAAAGTCGGTAAATAGCCAGCCTGCGCCCAGGGCTTGATTAAATCAAATGTCGCGCCATCTAATCCGATGACAATCACTTTGTTTACTGTTTGTGTTTGCATAATTTAACTCACCACAAAGCCCGCAACGAATATAAAGCTCTGTGCTCTCTGTGCCCTCTGTGGTCTATTCCTCTTGTTCACCAACGGCTTGATTTCGACTTTCTAACTCCCGCAGTCGATATTCCAATAAAGCGACTTGTTGTGCCAGGTCACGGCCGTTATTGGCCTGGTTCGATAAGACGACACTTTGCGAAAGCAAGACGATTAACGCAAAAATCAACCCGGCTACCAAGGGCAGCGTGGGCGAATAAGATATATTTAGATAAAGTGCCAGGACATTAACGATCCCGCCAAAGATTGACAAGATCATGATGGCAACGGTGGCGATCAGCCATAAAAGGGCATACTCTTCACGTAATTTACGCTTCCGGATCAGTTGGACTGTCGCCAACAAGAGCATAAGGCTGATGACGATAGCGACGATGCGTTGAATTATGGGTATCGCTTCCATAGTCAGGTTCCTTTTCGATAAGCGGCACATCCTTCATCGCACAAATCAGCACGGCAATGGAGACCTTAAAGGCGTAATAAATTGAACGCCAACTGTTGATCGAACTCAGACCGGCAACTCGTTCCTGCATGTTGGCAGGCAGTTCAAGGGTTGACAGTCCGGCTTTGTGTAAAATAACGCGCCCTTCAACTTCAGGATAATCTTGCGGCAAATAATCGGCCAGAATATGGATTGCTTTACGATTGAGGCACATGAAGCCAGAGGTGGTGTCGGTGGCACGTTGTCGTGTTAATAAGCTTACCAGGGTTGCGTAGGTTTTGATGCCCAGACGACGGCTGAGCGGGATTTCCATCCTATGATTGTCGTCGATGAAGCGTGATCCAATGGCGACGT
>CAYGMR010000183.1:0-6197 GCA_964350725.1 uncultured Ardenticatenaceae bacterium
CAAACTCCAAAATTAGTGGGCAGGTGCCGCTTCAGGATGATGGGATTCTTGTGCTGCCATGTCAGCCGCAGCAACGGCCGTTTCTGGTGGCCCTAAACGTTCAAGACGTTGACGCCGAGCATAACGACGCACACCTTCGAGAACCAAGAAACCAAGCAACACATTGCTGGCAAACATAATCGCTGCACGTGCAATATCATTGGTATTCGCAGGAATCAATTTATCTAAAATCGCTACCATCAAAATCAATACCAGGGATATTGGCACCAAGAATTTCCAGTTAAAGCCCAGAATTTGATCAACACGCACACGTGGCCAGGTTCCTCGAATCCAGATAAAGACAAAATAGATTGCAAACGTTTTACTAAAGAACACAAGCAACCCAATCACACGCCCCATTGCCAATGTATTCAAATCAAGGGGAGCCACACCAAAAACGCCCAAAATCAAATTAATAATGGGAACATTCCAACCACCTAAAAAGACAGTGGCAAACAAAGCCGACATAAACAACGTGTTCACAAATTCAGCCAGGAAAAACATGCCAAATTTCATGCCGCCGTATTCAATGTGAAAGCCGGATACAATTTCAGATTCAGCTTCAATTAAATCAAAGGGCGTACGGCCGGTTTCAGCCAGAGCAGAAATAAAGAAGATTAAAGCAGATAAGGGCACAACCAAAAGGTATGGCACTGTCTGGGCTTCAATAATTGATACCGTTGACATAGAACGAGCCAACAAAATCGGGATTAAAAGCGCCAAAATAAACGGCACTTCATAACTAACCAGTTGCGCGACCGCACGGAAAGCACCCAAAAGCGCATATTTATTATTTGATCCCCAGCCGGCCAACAAAATCGTCACAACAGAAACCGAGCTAATGGCTAAAACATAAAAAATCCCGATATTGAGGTCAACCCCAATCAAACCGGGAGCAAAAGGCATCACAGCCCAAACCAACAAGGCTGCCATCACTGTTAATATGGGCGCAGCATTATAAGAAAGGCGGTCAATTCCTGTGGGGGTGATTAGCTCTTTAATTAGCAGTTTGATGACATCAGCTACCGTTTGTAACAAACCGTAACGGCCGCCTACCCGATTTGGTCCCAGCCGATCCTGAATACGAGCAATAACTTTACGTTCTAACCAGATCAAGAAAATGACGATCAACAAACAAAATGTAGAGATAACGACAATGCTGATGATGTCAATCACCATCTCCACCCAGGGAGCATCTCCCCACATAGTGCGCAAAAAATCGCCTACATTTAAAGTTATTATACTTTCAAGTAATCCCATCAAGTCCATAACAATTTTATACCCACTCTAGAACACCACGGCTCCAGGCATAGCCTAAACCAACAGCCAAGATCACAACAAACAATACGATCTCAACAACTGCAAACAAGCCTAAAAAGCCATAGGCAACAGCAATCGGAAACAAAAAGACGGCTTCCAAATCGAAGACGACAAAAACAAGTGCATAGATGTAATATTGAACCTTAAACTGGATCCAGGTATCACCTACAGTCTCGACACCGCACTCGTATGTCTCCTGCTTAATAGGGTTTGGCCGGTTAGGGCCAAGTACGTGGTTTAATATAACCGGTGCCAGCGGAAAAATTGGCGCCAATAGTACAAATAATATGATGAATTGCCACTCAGATAACACTTGGGTTCCTCTTTCTCCTCACAGCTTTTTTGTGATTGTGAAATCTGTCTCATTTATAACACATGCCTATTACTACGGCAAAGAACGGGACACAAAATTCCAAAATTAGCCTCCACAAACCAGTAGATAACAACATGAATACGAGGGGCTATCCCTGGCATACACTAACACCAGCTAGACATTCATGTAGCTCTGTATTTGGAGATTGGAAATGCCCTGAAATACGGGAGGCAAATTGTAACAGAAAAGATGGATCACACAAACGACTACAAACCAAAATGGAAGGGTGATTGCATATTTCAGATTTTTGCCACGAATTTCACGGTTATATGGGGTTCACAAAGAAGATCTAAAGTTCCACAGAAATTGGGGAGGTTTTCATGATAAACCCTCAATATTTCGGCCGTTACCATCTAAATTACGTGAAAATCACTTATAAATACCATCGTAACCTTTCATTTAAGGTTCGCATGGATTATACTAATTTCAAGTCATAAAAAGGAAATTTTGATATGTTGGATGTTGGAATTGAAACACAGCGTATATTAGTTGTAGACGATAACACATATACTTTACGCATTGTGCAACACACGTTGGAACAAGCAGGCTATACGGTATCAACGGCCGTTTCGGGTCAAGATGCAATCAAACATATCGGCAGGTATGGGTTACCCCATCTCGCCGTTGTCGATTTGCATATGCCCGGCATGAGTGGTTTCGAGTTTTGCCGCAAAGTGCATGATTATAGTGATATGCCCGTGGTAATGTTAACGGCCGTAAATGCCGAAGACACCATCATTCAAGGGCTAGAAGAACATGCCGAAGATTATATCGTCAAGCCGTTCAGCCCACAGGAATTAGTCGCACGCGTTAATCGTGTCTTGCGACGCATGGATGATTATAGTTATACCTTGGATCCCACGACCCAGATTGACGAGCGTTTGTTGATCGACTTCCCCAAACGTAAAGCCACCATTGACGGTCAAAAAGTAAGCCTCACACCAACCGAAGCAAAACTGCTCTATGTGTTGGTGCGTAATGCTGGCCGCATCGTCACTACCGAATTTCTACTAAACCGTATTTGGCCGTTGCAAAATGCCCAAGAAGATCGCCTGCACGTTCATGTGCATCGTTTACGGCGCAAAATCGAAGTAGACCACAACAGCCCTACTTACATCATCGCCGAACGCGGCACCGGCTACACATTCCAAGGCATGCAAAATTAAACCGAAGAAAAGCATTTATCAATGCTGGCGCAAGTGCCTTTACACATCACGATCCAGGACTACATCAAATTTGGTTGCCAATGCTTCGAGTGATGGTTCGACCAACATTGAGCCATCACTAAATACAATGGTAGGGACGACGCTATTGCCACCGTTCACTTTTTTTATAAAGTCCATCCCCTCTGGGTTTTCTTCAACATCAATTTCAACATATTCAAAACCATACGCAGCCATAAAATATTTTGCGCGGTGACAATCAGAACACCATGATGTGGTGTACATGATGATTTGGGCTTCGTTATCCATACGTTTTCTTTCTCCTTGCCACTAGACTACATCAGATATAAAAAAAAACGAGTATTTCGAGAAATAACAACGAATACTTCGGCGAACTCAGCATAGGTTTGGGATTAAACGAATCAATTTCAAGCGGCAAATTCGATTAATCCTTGTATAATCACTATTAAGGGACGCACACACCACCAAAAGGAACAGTAGTGATCGAACGCACAAACGACGAATGGCTTCATGCAATATCTACATCTGGTTCAGAGCGTGATGCTGCGCTTGCCGATCTCCGCATCATCCTAATCAATGGTTTGCAGCGGGGTTTGTTGGGGCGCGTAGATACATCTGCACCTGAATTCGAAACCATGGCAGAAGATTTTGTGCAGGAGGCTTTGCTGAAAATTTTAGCAAAACAAGATACCTTTGCTGGTCGCAGCAAGTTCACAACCTGGGCACACAAAATCACGATCCACACAGCCCTCACTGAATTGCGGCGTAAACGTTGGCAAGACAGCTCACTAGAACAAATCACGGAGCGCGAAGATGGGGAATACACGCCCAGTTTCACAGCCGATCCCGCACCACAGCCGGAAAATCAAACCGCACGCAATGCCATGCTGCTGCATATCAACAAGCTAATCGAAAACGAACTCACAGATAAACAACGCACAGTCATGAAAGCGTCTATTTTCGAGGGCAAGTCAACGGCCGTTGTTGCCAAACAAATGGACATGAAACCCAATGCTGTCTATAAACTGCTGCATGATGCGCGTCTACGACTGAAAAAAACCCTTGAAAAAGAAGGTCTCTCGCCCTCTGATGTATTGGCGATCTTCGAATAAATCAATTTCAAAGTTAAAATGTAAGAAGATTGTTTTTCAAACCGTCATTATACAAGATGAGCAATTTAATCGAACGCATACGACAATATATACAATCAAAACAATCCGGTGGACAAACCGTGGCTCCACAAGCGACGTCTACAGCTAGCAACGTGGCTACGATTGAGGATGAACAGGCAATCGCGCTGCTTATGGAACTTTTGGTGCAAACCAAAGAGGGTGAATATTCTTGTGCCGAAACGTTTGATCTGCTGGATGAATATGTGGAAATCGTTGCTGCCAACGAACAAGACGCCGTCGATATAATGCCGTATGTCCAACGCCATCTCGATCATTGCAAAGGTTGTACTGAACAGTACGAAGCTCTTATGCAAGTTTTACAAGGCTCTTGATCCCAATAACTCTTTCACAAAATAAAATGCTGGCGTCTGGCGAATTCTAGAGTTGTCAGGTTTCTACCAAGAGTGGATATGAACAAATTGATCACAAAACCTGACAACTCTCCTTTGATACAATAAAAACGCCACTGTCCAATAAAATATAGGAGCAACCTAATGGCAAAAGCAATCTATAATGATGTGGTGATCGCAGAAAGCGATCAAACGGAACAAGTTGAAGGCAGCACCTATTTCCCACCTAACTCAATCAAACAAGAATATTTCCAAGAAAGCAGCCGCAACACAACTTGCCCTTGGAAAGGTGTCGCAAGTTACTATAATATTGTGGTAAATGGCAAGGAAGCAAGCAACGCAGCCTGGTATTATCCACAGCCTAATGCGGCAGCAAAAAACATCACTGGGCATGTTGCTTTCTATCCTGTAGTAAAAATAAAAGATTAAGGCAATTTTCCGCCACGAATTACACAAATTTCACGAATTTGATTTGCTGTCTCCCGTTTTTCGTGGCATAAAACAGATTCTATTAAGAGGGGCGGGTCTTGTACCCGCCCATACATTAAGTAAGCGTTCGACAATAACTTCACTGAGAAAAGAACGCTTACCACTAGCCAGCCGTTCTCCAAACCGCTACGTTGAAAACGGCTGGCGACTAAGTTAGGGTGGGACATATGTTATTAGCAGGCGACATCGGCGGCACAAAAACTGTTTTAGCCTTATTCAAAGAGGATGGTGGGGCTGAATTTGAGCATCAACCGCTGCGTGAAGCTGTTTTCCCCAGCAGCGCGTACAACTCCCTTGAAGCGATCATCGAAACATTCCTGGCTGATTTCACCGGCACACTCAGTGGTGCGAGTTTTGGCGTCGCTGGCCCTGTTGTCAATAACCGCGTCGAAGTCACTAATTTGCCCTGGATAATTGATGCCAAAGCCATAACCGCTCGATTTAGTGTAGAAACAAAGCTGTTAAATGACCTGGAATCGATTGCAAATGCTGTGCCGCATCTGAATGCAGATGATGTCCTGGTTTTGCATGCAGGCGATCCAGAACCACGGGGAGCGATAGCCGTTATTGCGCCGGGCACGGGACTGGGAGAAGCCTTTCTGGTGTGGACAGGGAATCGTTATGAAGCGTATCCTTCTGAAGGTGGACATGCGGCTTTTGCCCCCATCACACCACAACAATCAAATTTACTTGCCTATTGGCAGAAGCGACTCGATCATGTCAGTTATGAACGGTTATGTTCAGGCATGGGCATTCCCAATATCTATCAATATTTACGCGACAGTGAAGCTTTCGATGAACCGCAGTGGCTGCGCGAACAACTAGAAACGGCCGTTGACCCCACACCAGTGATTGTACAAACGGCCGTTTCCCTCTCTCACAACGTTGCCATCTGTTCACGTACCCTCGACCTATTCATGGAAATTTTAGGCACCGAAGCGGCCAATCTGGCACTTAAAGTGTTGGCGACCGGTGGCATTTATATTGGCGGCGGCATTCCACCACGCATCTTGCCACAACTGCAAGCGAGCCGTTTCATGGCCCTCTTTCAGCGCAAAGGACGTTTCAGCGATTTGATGGCGCGTATGCCCGTGCACGTGATTCGTAACCCACAAGTGGCCTTGTTGGGTGCAGCATACGAGGCGTTGCGTGCGTCTACACTCCCTTAAAAATGCAGGACGATTTTATAAATCGTCGACAAAGTTGATCACCCGTTTTGTTTATTAAACACTAAAAGGTTGTCTGTTGCTGTGCCTTTAGTCACCCGATT
>CAYGMR010000183.1:6207-10308 GCA_964350725.1 uncultured Ardenticatenaceae bacterium
GATTAAATAATTATTTCGGTGATAGTTCTCGGCGGTTAAAACCGCAGCTACAAAAACAAAGACTGCCTGCGCAGTCTAAGGTCTAGCCGACGCAGAGCCCGTGCTGAGTTAATCGAAGTATCGGTTTTGTACAACCTTTGGGTGTTTGTAGTCCACGAGTTTATTCGCTGGGCTTTCGGATTATCAATAGGGCAACTACGGCCGTTACGCCCATGCCCAACAAAACCCGCTCCCAGCGCAAATCAGCACCCGGCAAAATCAAAGCTGTTTCCAGAACAAGCCCGACCCAAATCACGCCAACCACAATCAGGACTGCCCGTAACCATCTACGCGACCACAAGGTGGCAAACATCCCCAAAAACAAGCCCAGCGGTACGGCCGTTAACAGATAAAACAGCAAACGATACGCCCACAAAGAAGGGCCAACTTGTACGCGCCAGCGTGGAATCGGGTGTAAGTAACGATAATAAATGATGTCGGCACTGTAAGGGATTTGCCAGCTTTCAGCGCTCGAATCGCGATATAAATTCAGGCTTTGGCCATCGAAAGTCAGAACAATGTGATGTGGGTTTGTATCTTCAAAAAAGTCGGGCAGCACCCATTCCGGGCGTTTGTCACTTTCGCCTGTCAAAACGGTACGCAGCAAGATGATCAAATCTGTGCCTTGTTGTTCGAGGCTGATATTGCTGAGAGAGGGATAATGTGTCATGGCGAGGATGCGGCTGGGTGCGGGTTGATCGACAACGGCCGTTGCCAGTTGCAACCCAATTGTGAACTGCTCCGCCACGCGCATATCTTCTGCCCACCACCCGATAATGTCATCCGTGAGCAGCCAGCTTGCGTCTGATGCTTCCGTTCTGTTAAAGAGTATAGTTTTGCCGGCATGGTCGAGTAAGATAGGATTATCAGGGAAAGTCGCCTGGGTTGTGGTTGTGTTTTCAGCGACGAGATATTCAACATCTGTTCCTGTCAAGAATGCAGATACGGCCGTAACATCCAAAGCTTCATCTGCCAATAGCAGTTCTGATATCGTTCCCGCCCAGGGCAGCTCACCTGTTTTCACATTACCCAACGAAAGCGGTACACGCATATCCCAATTGGCGATGCTCACCTGCTGCTGTAATTTGTGTACACCCTGCCAAATCAATCCTAGGTAACCAATAAACAAGATCAACAAAACGGCTCCGGCCGCCACTTCATGCTGTTGCATGAAGCGCTGTATGCCACCCGTTAGCCGCGCCAAACCGTGTAAAATGAATTGACCAGCCAACAGAAACAAGAGACTGCCTGCCACGGCGCCCATTGTGTTGGCTACCACATCAGCAAGTGATGGATCACGGTAGGGATTGAACGCTTGATAGGTTTCTAGAAAGAGGGAAAGCAAAAAACCAAGTAGGGTAGTTAGGAAAAGTGTGCGGAGAAACGGCCACTTCGACAGGCTCAGTGCAGGCCGTTTACGCCCCAATAAAGCCGACACACCAAATCCGAAAGGGATAAATAAAATGATATTGCGTGCCCAATCGGTTAGATTATCTGTTTTGATCAAGCGTAAATCGAAACGGCCGATCCAATCAGCCATAGACAAATCAACAGCCAACGGCAGCAATGTCGTAAATAACAGCACAACAAGCCCGAGGATTAATATTGCCCACGCCCAGCGTGTTTCTTGTTTACCAATACGATCCATTTGCTGTTTCCCAATGGCTACATCGAATTAAGGAAGGAACGAATTTTAGATTATATTTGACCAGCGCAACCCTAATGTCCGGGCATGGGTTACAAAATCAAGAAGGAACGAATTTTTAGGTTGTATTTGACCAGGGTAGACCTATTGCCTGTGCCTGCGCCACATAGTTGCCGATATGTTCACGGGCGACGGCATACATATCATCTTCACGCTGGAACGCTTTAAACCAGTCTGTAATTTCGGCTAACGCTTCTTCCCATGTATAAACGGGTCGCCAATCGAGCCGTTTGGCCGCTTTTTCCCAGCTCAAGCGTAATTGACCCGTTTCGACTTTGGCATAACCCGGATCAGTATGCACCCAGGAGCCAGCACCCCAAAGTTCAACCAATTTCTCGGCCAGATCATGTGCCGGCACGCCCTTGATTTCCAAGGGGCCAAAGTTCCACGCTTCGCCAAAAGCAGGACCTTCTTGTAACAGTTTGACTGCCAGCCACAAATAGCCGCTCAAGGGTTCAAGCACGAGCTGCCACGGCCGTATACTCAACGGATTACGAATGCCAATTGGATCGTCGTTCATCAACGCCTTCATACAGTCGGGCACCAGGCGAAAATCGGCAAAATCGCCACCGCCAATCACATTGCCCGCACGAACCGCGCCAATCGCAACGCCATGTTCAGCATATTTTTCGGGAGGGAAAAAAGAGGCGCGATAAGAAGCAATTGCCAGTTCTGCCATCGCCTTGCTGGCACTGTACGGATCATGCCCGCCCAAACGATCGGTTTCGCGATAACCCCACAGCCATTCTTGATTTTTATACACTTTGTCAGTTGTGATGCTGACCAAAGCGCGCACAGAATCAGTGGTACGAATCGCTTCGAGGATGTTCAGTGTGCCACCCGCATTGGTATCAATAGTGAGTTTGGGTTGTTTGATTGAATGTAAAACAATGGGTTGTGCTGCCAAATGGAAAACAAGTTCAGGTTTATACGTAACAATAACGTTACGAATGTGGTCATAATCACGAATATCGCCACGCATATCAATAATGCGTTCGCTCAAACGAGAAACGACAAAATTGCTAGGATCAGTGGGCGGCGCTTCTAGGCTATAACCAACCACCTTGGCACCCAATTCCAACAACCATGTCGTCAACCAAGAACCCTTAAAACCAGTGTGTCCTGTCACCAACACGGTTTTACCTTCAAAACTGTTTGCAAATATATTTTTCATGTTTATTCCTTATTGCCAAAGATAGGTGTGTAACCTTACAGCCGCGCTGGCGACGTACTATATTTTTACCTCAAGAATTCTGCCACGAATTCCACTAATTACACGAATTGGCGTGGTGTGAATGCATGACATTGGTAGCATTCGCTTGGCTTGTTCTACTCTTCTAATGTACAAGCTCCTTGTCAACAGGCTAATTAGCTGACTTGCTGAACGCTTACCTTGAGTTTAGCGGAACGGCCGTTTATGCCCAAATAATAACGCCGTCACCACAAAATTGGTTATAATATGCGGCGATGAGTATACAACCCAACTTTTATGAACAAGTTTATGCGCTTGTGCGCCATATACCACGTGGCAAAGTCAGTAGTTACGGCCGTATCGCCAACATGCTCGGTCGACCGCGTGCAGCGCGTGCCGTCGGTTATGCCCTCAATGCCCTCAGCGACAAAAAAGATGATCCAGCCTATGCCGACATTCCCTGGCAGCGTGTGGTCAACAGCCAGGGTCGCATCAGCATTGTCAACCGTGAGCAATCAGCAAACCATCAAGCTGAATTGTTACGCGCAGAAGGGGTCGCTGTTAGTGATAAGTTACGCATAAATTTGGACATCTATCTGTGGGAAGGATTGCATTGGGTTGAAATTGATGACATTATGAAAAAGGCAAAGGGAGCCAAACCATGAAACATAAAGCGATTATCACCCTGGTATGCATAGTGGGGCTCATGATATTTGTGATTATTGGGGTTACCGTGCATGCAACCATGAGCGTAACCCCCGACCCCATCATTCAATCTTTAATTACAGAAGTAGACAGCGCTGATTTAATGCAATACATGGGCGACATTAGTGGTCAATGGCCTGCAATGATTGGCGGCCAACCCTATACCATCACCACACGCAACACCAACAGCGGCACCCCCGTCACAAAAGCCACCCAATACGTTGGCGAACATCTGGATACATGGGGTTTAGATGTCACTTATCACACCTGGGACGCCGCCCGTCCGCCCAATGTCATCGGTGAAATCAGCGGCCAGACAAATCCAGAAAACATCTACATCCTCTCTTCACACCTGGATAATATGCCTTCTGGCCCTCTAGCTCCAGGTGCCGATGATAACGGCAGTGGCTCAGTAGCCAACTTGCTCGCGGCCCAGCTTCTCAGTCAATACGAATGGGAT
>CAYGMR010000184.1:0-10290 GCA_964350725.1 uncultured Ardenticatenaceae bacterium
CTGGCGAATGGCCGGCACAAAGCGGTAATTAAAGGCCACCATATGTTTAACACCAGCCTTTTCAACAGCATCGAGCATCATCTTGGATTCTTCAGCCGTGCGTCCTAATGGTTTTTCACACAGGATATGTTTGCCAGCCTGCGCCGCCGCAATCGTCGGTTCGGCATGGGCATCATTGGGACCACCATTGTCGAACAACTGCACGGCATCATCAGACAACATATCTTGCCAACGAGTGTAATGGTTGGCATATCCAAACCGTTTGGCTGCCGCAGCAACGGCCGTTGCCTTGCGCCCACAAATGGCAGCCAATGCCGGAATCGCCGGCGGCGGATACATCATATAGGGAATGGTCTTGAATGCATTCGAGTGCGCCTTGCCCATAAACGCATAACCCAACATGCCCACGCCAATTTCAGGAATATCATCGGCAACCACAGCACTCGCCATCTCAGTAAAAGATTGTGTTTTTTCGCTCATCCTGTCCTCCTACGCCCTGCCTACATACTTATCGGGATCTGAAGTTGTGATCGGTTCGTCATCTGAGGCAAAGGCAGCATCAAACATAACGTTTGACGGTGCAAAATCCAGACGCTTCACAAAAGCACAAGATTCTGTCGCGCCGTGTTCACGATCCATGCGTGCATCTTCCCACTCAACTGAAAGCGGCCCATCATAACCAATATCATTCAACGCCCGAATAATCTCCTCAAAATCAATCGAACCACGACCCACAGAACGAAAATCCCAGAAACGACGTGGATCGCCAAAGTTGAGATGGCCGCCAAACACGCCCGCCTCAGCTGGTTGTGATGACCAATAGACATCTTTCATATGTACATGGAAAATGCGGTCGGCAAATTTACGGATGAAACCGACATAATCGACACCCTGATACCCGAAATGACTCGGATCATAATTAAATCCAAAGGCACTGTGTCCATCTAAAGCATTAAGTGCATTCACTGAGCTAGCAATGTCAAACGCAATTTCAGTGGGATGCACTTCTAGAGCAAATTTGACACCCACTTCATTGAATACATCTAAAACCGGTCGCCACATTTCCGCAAAAAATGCCAAACCTTTTTCTAAGAAATCGGGTGGATTAGGCGGAAAAGAATAAACCAACGACCAAATCGGCGACCCTGTAAACCCAGGAACGACTTTAACACCCAGTGCAGCAGCTGCTCGGGCTGTATTGGCCATTTCTTCGGCAGCACGCGCGCGTACGCCATCTTCTTTGCCATCCCCCCAAATGCGTGGTGGCAAAATGCTTTCATGCCGTTCATCAATCCGATCACAAACTGCCTGGCCAACTAAATGATTGCTAATAGCAAACACTTGCAAACCATGTTGCTCCAATATATCGTGCCGCGAGCGCAAATAACCATCTTCGCTCAAAGCTCTATCAACTTCAAAATGGTCGCCCCAACAAGCGATTTCAACACCATCATAACCAAACGATTTGGCTTTTGCACAGAGCGTTTCAAAAGGTAGATCGGCCCATTGTCCGGTGAATAATGTTACTGGTCTTGACATTGGTTCCTCCAATTATTTTTATTTATCTATTCAGGTCCTTCCTGCGGAGGCAGGAATCCATACGTTTGGATACCCGCCTGCGCGGGTATGACAAGTGAAAACCCCTGAATAGAATCATTTAATTTATCGCAAACTATTCCAGGGGGCTTGATCGGCTAGTTCTTCGACGATGTAACCGTCTTCACCAGCACAAGGTCCCAAAACAACAACAAAACGCACGGGTTGATCACTGTCGTTAAAAGAGGCATGTACAACGCCTTCACCGATATAGATAGAATCACCTGCCCGCAAAATTTGTTTTTCCTGCTCAAGCCATTGTTCTACCTCACCCGACATCACATAGATAACCTCTTCTTGGCCAGGGTGACGATGGAAAGCGTGGCATTTACCTGGATCGAGCCTCACTTCCATGACCGTGATGGTTTCGGTTGCGGTAGTCGACGGCCGACTTAACCAACCGATCTCACCCCATTCCAATTGATCACGTTCAACGGCATCTGTCGTAAAAAATTTTCCCTTCATATTTTCTCCTCGTAAATCGAACATCCTTGTTCGATGCACAATCTATTTGGTGTCCGAACAAGGATGTTCGGGCTACAGTTTTAGCGCCTTAAATTTGCGTGCCTGCCCTTCAATAGCTGGTTCGGTCGCTAACCGCTCGATACTCGACGCGCCAAAGAAACCGGCGATGCCTTCGGTGTTGTCTAAAATGTATTGCGCATCTTCCGGTTCAGCGATGGGGCCGCCATGACATAAAACGATGATGTCGGGGTTGACCTGAACGGCCGCATCCCGCATCGCCTGCACACGTTTAACCGAATCATCCAGAGTCAAGGCAGTTGTCGCGCCAATCGCCCCTTTGGTGGTCAAACCCATATGCGGCACCAACACATCAGCCCCAGCCGCGGCCATCGCTTGTGCCGAATCAGGGTCAAAGACATACGGGCAAGTGAGCATATCGAGTTTGTGTGCTTCGCCGATCATGTCGACTTCCAGCCCATAGCCCATGCCCGTTTCTTCAAAGCCCTGCCGAATTGTGCCGTCAAACAGCCCGACTGTGGGAAAGTTTTGCACACCATCAAAGCCCATCGCTTTGAGTTCTTTGAGCAAAACAGGCATGAGACGAAACGGGTCAGTGCCGCAGACCCCGGCCAACACCATCGTATCTTTAACAACAGGCAGCACTTCGGCAGCCATCTCCTGCACAATCGCATTGGCATCGCCGTAGGGCATCAAACCGGCCAAACTACCGCGCCCAGCCATACGGTAACGGCCGCTGTTATAAATAATAATCAAATCGACACCGCCACGTTCGGCAAACTTGGCCGAAATGCCCGTGCCCGCGCCTGCGCCGATGATGGCACGGCCGTTGCTAACATTGTCCCTTAATCTTCTTAACGCTTCTGATCTTTCAATAAATGGCATATTTCACCCCTTAAAAGCAGTTACACGGAGATTCCCAGCGAACAGGGAGGGAAATGATTTTAATCTGCGTAAACTGTGTAATCTGTTGATCATTTTCTCAAATTCTACGCTTCAAGAAATCCCAATAACGCTGCCGTAACCGCTTCCGCAAAAGCGGCATCATTAATATTACAATCTACTTCGGTCACTGAAATATCGGCACGCACATGTTGTTTAATGGCGTTAAATAAGGCTTGATTCGCTTCCGGCCACCAGAATTCACCACCCGGCGAATCCAAGACCGAGACACCTTTCAATGGCAAGAAAAAAGCCACAGGTGCAGATGATTGATTCGCCTTTTCGGCCAAAATACGACCCAGTTGGGCATTCTCGTCCGGGGATGTGCGCATCAGTGTGACATTTGGGTTCCAATGGTAAAAAAGACGATCTTTGAATTTTGCTGGAATGGTGTCTGGTGCCCAAAAATTAGCCATATCCAGACAACCGGGCGCAATCACTTGCGGCAATTTTTGTTTGACCGCACCATCGAGCCGTTCTGGCCCAGCCGAGAGTTCACCGCCCACTAATTCATCTGCCCATTCTGTGGTGGTCACATCCAAAACGGCATCAAAATAACCTTCGTTGATCAAACTTTCCATAGCACGGCCACCCGTTCCGGTCGCATGAAAAACGAGGGTTTCATAGCCATGCTCACTGAGGATGGCGCAGCATTGGTCGACAAGTTGGGTGGTGTTGCCGAACATGGAAGCGGCAATGAGCGGTTTTTCGCTGATTTCAGGAACGGCCGTTGTCACCATGCCCACAATCGCGCCTACCGCATTCGCATAAATCCGCGCACTAATGCGATTGACACCGGCTACATCAACAACTGAGGGCATCAACACAATATCTTTGATACCCACATAAGCTGTTGTGTCCCCCGCTGCCAATGTGCTCACCATCACCTTTGGAAAACCCAGCGGCAGCGCACGCATGGCCGATGTGCCGATAATTGTGCCGGCCGAGCCGCCCATACCCAAAATGCCGTCCATTTTGCCTTGATCGAATAACCGTTTGGCAATCACTGCCGCGCCCTTTGTCATCACATCAATCGCCATGCCGCGGTCAGCCTGTTCGCGCAATGCAGCCAGGCTGCTGCCGCCCGCTTCTGCTAATGCATTGGCAGAAATGTCCGGTGCGAATCTAGGTTCACCCACAACACCCGCATCAATCACCAGGACATTGTGACCATGTTCTTCAATTTGGCGTTTTACGAAGGCGAAATCAGCCCCTTTTGTATCTAACGCGCCAATCAGTGCAATTGTTTTTGACATTAGACCAACAATCCTCGTAAGAAGCGTACACCATCAGCAGCCAGTTCATCCTGGCTGTCAGCCAATGAGCGCCAGATCGCCGCCGCTTTGGCAATCGACTTCACATCAGATGTAAACGACTCAATCACTACCGGGCCATCATAGCCAATATCGCTTAATGCACTTTGCACCTCAACCCAGGCGACATTACCAGAACCGGGCGCGCCACGATCATTTTCACAGGCATGTAAATGACACAAACGCGAACCGGTGGCACGAATGGCAGCACCCAGCGATTTTTCTTCGATATTCATGTGGAAGGTGTCCAACATAATCTGGCAAGACGGATGGTCAACGCGGTCAACAACTTCGATCGCCTGTGCGGCTAGATTGATAAAGCTGGTTTCAAAACGATTCAGGGGCTCAATGCCCATCACGACCCCATTATCGCCCGCGTAAGCGGCAAGTTCGCTCAAATTCATCACTAACAAATCGACATCACGCGCACGTTCTTCGGCGCTGGCCTGCCAGGTACGGCCGACTGCTGAATAAATCGGTCCTACCAAATTTGTGGCGCCAATCACACGGTTGGCATCAATACATTGGCGGATATACGCCATGCCATTGTCGCGCACTGCTTTGTCTGGATGGATCAAATCACGATCCGGCCCCATGGCTGCACACGTACTAACGCCCAAATCATATTCAGCAACCAATTCAGCCGCACGCCCAGTGTCGAAACTGCCTATGTTTTCGAGCGGAAACTCGATCCAATCAAACCCAAGCGCAGCCACTTTGGGCACAAGTACTTCTAATGTTTGATTGGTCAGCGGTGCTGTCCAGACCCATGTGTTCACACCAAATTTCATTGCTTCACCCCTTTTTCTCTTCTAGCAACTTGTCGAAAAAACCTCATTCTGTGTTGATTTGCAACGAATTAAGACAAATTTCCTCGAATATTGAGCATAATCTGTGTAAATCTGTGGCCAAAAATCCCTTTCCGACAGCCTAGCACCATGTTTTACTCCACGCGACGGCCGTTGCTATCAAAATAATGCAACCTGTCACGCACAATATTAAAATTCAACTCATCATGCATGCGGAAATGCGTCTGTCCGGTCACCAGACTTAAAATCGTCAGCGCACCTGTCTGGATATGGATCACCGTTTCCACGCCTAAAGGTTCAACCAACGTCACCTTGCCGGCAAACTCGCCGTCAGCAGCGGGTTGAATATCCTCCGGCCGTACCCCTAATGTGAATTCACTTGGCAGTTCACCTCTAATCGAACCCACCGGCATTTGCAACGGACTATCCTTGACGAACACAGTGCCATTTTCGCGCCCTGCATTCAATAAATTAATGCGCGGCGAGCCCACCAGCTCTGCCACAAACACAGAAGCCGGCCGATCGTAAATGTCGTTGGGTGACCCGATTTGCACGAGATTGCCCGCATTCAAAACACCAATCCGATCAGCCATCGTCAAAGCTTCGACCTGATCATGGGTTACAAACAAAGTCGTGGATTTTTGCGTTTTCTGGATATGTTCCAATTCCACACGTAATGATTCACGCAGCTTTGCATCTAAATTTGAGAGCGGTTCATCCATCAAATAGATGCGTGGATTACGCACAATCGCACGGCCGATCGAGACACGCTGCATTTCACCACCAGACAGCTTCGAGGTTTTACGTTCAATCAAATGCGTAATGCGCAAAATCTCACACGCTTCTTCAACCCGTTTCTTGATTTCATCTTCGGGTAATTTGTGTACGGGCGAGCGTAAAGGAAAGGCCAAATTATCATAAACCGTCATGTTGGGATACAACGAATATTGTTGAAAAACCATGGCCACATCCCGCGAGGCGGGTGTCAAACCATCGACAGCCTGTCCATCGAACAGAATAGAGCCTGCATCTAATTTTTCCAAACCAGCAATCAAGCGCAAGGTTGTTGTCTTGCCTGCCCCTGTCGGTCCTAGTAAAACAAAAAACTCGCCGTCTGCTATCTCAAATGAAACATTGTTAACGGCCGTTGCACCCTTAAATTTTTTGGTGATATTCTTTAGAATAACTTCAGTCATGACCTCTCCTAAGCGATAACAATCGCCCGCTCGCTTTGCGGATCGAAAAAGCGCACCATTTCCGGCTTCAGACCAAAACGGATAGGATCGCCTATCGCATATCTCAACCCCCGATCACCACGAATATGCACCATCGCATCAACATTCTCCGCCTCAAGCGCCACATGCATCATATTAAACGCACCATGCAAATCATTGGCATACACTTCAGCTCCAAATGGCCCATCTCCACTAGCATAAGCAGCCTCCGGCCGGAAACCTAAAATGATTTTATCGCTGTTCAATTGAGCACTTATCGCCGAACGCCACTGCTGGGGAACCTCAAAGCTGTTACCCCCCACAAAATGGACAATTCCGTCACGGTATTCACCATCCAACAAATTCATGCCAGGACTGCCAATGAAACGCGCCACAAACAAGTTGGCCGGATCATAATAAACCTCAGCCGGCGTTCCGACTTGCTGCACGAACGCATTCGACATCACCACAATACGGTCGCCCATCGCCATCGCCTCGACCTGATCATGAGTCACATACACCGTTGTCGCCTCTTCAGCGATATGTAGCTTTTTGATTTCCGCACGCATCGTCTCACGAAAATCTGCATCTAACGCACCCAGCGGTTCATCCATCAAAAACACAGAAGGCTTGCGCACCAACGCCCGCCCCAAAGCCACACGTTGCTTATCACCACCACTCAACGAGCCCGGTTTCAAGGGCAGCAAATGTTGGATCTGCAACAAATCTACAACATGCTTCAAGCGTTCTTGAATCACTTTCTTGGATGCTTTCTGGGCTTCAAGGGGAAAAGTGATGTTCTTTTGCACCGTCATATGCGGATATAACGCATACAATTGGAAAACAAAAGCGATGTCACGGTCATCGGGGTTGCGCCAGGTGACATCACGATCACCAATAAAAATCTTACCGCCTGAAACCGCCTCCAAACCAGAGATCATGCGCAGGGTTGTCGTTTTACCACACCCTGAAGGGCCCAAGAGGACGACAAACTCCCCATTCTTAATGGTCAAATCAACCGGTTGAACGGCTTGAAACTCGCCAAACCTTTTTTCTACTTGTTTCAATTCTATCTGTGCCATGTCACTTCCCTATTGCCTGATTGCCCCAAACGTCACACCACGCAGAAGGTGTTTACGCAAAACAAAAATAACAATCAAAACTGGAATCAGGAATGCCAGGGTGCCTGCAGCAATAGCCGACCACTCAATACCACCACGGCCTAGCATGGTGGCAATCGCCGGTGGTGCCGTTCGTGCATTCTGGCTGGTGAGCATCAGCGCAAAAGCATATTCATTCCACACAAAAATCAAGCTAAAAACGGTTGTAGCCGCGATACCCGTCGCTGATTGTGGCAAAACAATCTTATAAAATGCTTGGAAGCGACTATACCCATCAACCATCGCGGCTTCCTCATATTCACGTGGGATTTCATCAATGAAACCTTTCAACAACCAAACCGTCAATGAAAGATTAAATACTGTATAGATGATAATCATGCCCAAATGCGTATCATGCAAACCTAATTGGCGATACATCAAAAATATAGGAATCGCGACCACAACGGCAGGCAGCATACGCCCGCTGAGAATGAAAAAGAGCAGGTCTCCCTCGCCCGGCACACTAAAGCGGCTAAAAGCGTAAGCCGCCAATAATCCCAGTGCAACTGAGAAAAACGTCGCCCCAAAAGCGATGATCATCGAGTTCGATAAACGTTTGGTGAAATCACTGGGGCCATTGATGCGCTGTCCATTCTCTAACGCAACACGGTCAAATATGCCCAGCCCTTCAGCATTGGCTTTGGCTTGATCCAGCGCATCCCCGCTCAACTGTGAACGCTCAGTTAATAAGAAAACAAAGCCTTCCAATGTAGGTTGGAATATAAATTTGGGGGGTACCGATACGACATCTGAGCGCGATTTAAAGGCAGTCATCGCCATAACAGCAACTGGCACTAATAGGACAATGGCCACGATGATTACAAGACCCGCACGAATTTTTCTACCGAGTCTGGCACGTGGCTGCACCTTGTCAACACGAATACCCTCGGTTACTGGTTCACGCGGACCCGTTTCTGCAAATGATGACATATTTACCCCTCTTTTGCCTTATTCAAATTGCGAATATACAGATTGCTGATGGCGATGATAACGATGAGCACCATATAGGCTAAAGCACTAGAGCGCCCAGTTTGGAATTGGCCCAAAAAGGCTTGTTGGTAGATGCGAATGGCCACCACTTCTGTCTGTCCACCAGGACCACCTCCAGTCATACCCATTACCAGGTCAAATGACTTGGTAAAAGCCTCAATGGTGCGGAAAAGCACAGCGATGAGCATCAAAGGTGCCACTTGAGGCAATGTGATACGTCGGAATTGGAACCAAGAACTGGCGCGGTCAATCACTGCAGCTTCATACAAATAATCAGGAATTGCTTTTAGTCCTGAATAGATGAGCAAAGCGACAAAGGGTGTCCACATCCACACATCAACAATAATAACGGCCCACAGTGCAAGCCCCGGCATCGGTTGCCCGCCCCATCTACTAGCCAGCCAATCCGGTGCTGTCGCCGGGTTGGAAAATCCCAACAAATAGTTGAAGTAACCATAGGACGGGTTGTACATCAGTTTCCAGAACAAACCGACGATCACCGGAGAAAGCATCATAGGAATCAAAATCAAGGTTGTGACAATGCCACTGCCGGTGAATTGTTCACGCAGCAGCAAGGCCAGAGCGAACCCTAAAACAAGCTCCAAACCAACCGATAACACGACATAGCGCCCCGTGATGGAAAATGCTTCCCACATGGTTTCAGAAAAGAGGACACGCTCAAAATTCTCAAACCCTACCCACTCCGGTGCCCTTAACGCAACGGCCGAATAATCTGTAAAGCTCAGGAAAAGGCTGTAAAACAGGGGAAAAACATTAAACGTGATCAGGATAATCAATGTCGGCCAGATAAATAGATTGACTAAGGCTCGATCACTTATGATCCGTTTTTGTTTTTCCTGAATAACCGGTTCTGTTGTCGAGTCTACCGGTTCTACACTAGATGTAGACATAATCTCACCATCTTATACACTCACAAAGAGTGGGAGGTCAGTACAAACTGACCTCCCTGAAGCATCATTTACTGTGATACTCCCTGTTAAAAAATCTTTACTCTAGGAATCCAGCCTCTTGCAACATCTCTGCATGAATTGCTGCGATGTTGTCAAGTGTCTCTTGTGCAGAGCCTTCACCAGTGACAACATATTTGGCTAATTCATCTTTGGCTGAAATCAACAGCTCATTGTAAATGGGGATATTGTAGAAATCTTTTACCATACCCATTGTCTCAGCGAAGGCTGCATTGTAAGGTGTCATTTCAAGGAATGCCGGATCAGACAGGACGGCTTTGTTGGCTGAATAACCACCAACTTCGCCCCATTTTTGCTGAATGTCATCTTGACCAAACCATTTGATGAAATCAAAGGAAGCCTGTTTGCGATCATCATCAATGAAATTAATGACGCTGATACCCTGACCACCAAGGCTGCCAAACTGTTGGCCGCTGGGGCCGGCTGGATTGACAAAATAACCAGTGTTTTCGGCGTGTGGATTGATTTCGGGATTCGCTAATGCGGGGAAGAAGGCAAAGTAGTTCATGCCCATTGCTGCTTGACCACCAATCATGGCATCGTTAACTTCAGCGAAGAATGCATTACTCATGCCAGGGGGTTGGCAACATTCGTAAAGTTCTTTGTAGAACTCGAGTGCAGCCACAGCTTCGGGTGAGTTAATGGCACCATCGGGATTGAAGTTTTCGTCTGACCAATCACCACCATAGGAGAACAACATATTCTGGAAGCCCATCAACAGGCCATCGTAATCTACCTGGGTATAAATTGCAGAACCGTAGCCAAACACAATGAGCAGGATCGTCATCATGCGG
>CAYGMR010000185.1:0-10280 GCA_964350725.1 uncultured Ardenticatenaceae bacterium
GTCATTGCCTGCCAAAGCCCGGACTTCGACAGACTCAGTCTCGTCTCATATCAATAATTTCTCCGCGCATGTCGGATTGTATTTATGTTTGTGAATTAGTTTACAAGCAGTTAACATATAGGAATTGTGCGGCAATTTAGATCGTACAAAGTTGTTTATAGAGAAGAGGAATCACAAAAAAATATGGAATGGTTTGCAAATAAAACCATCGGTAAGGACAGGTATCACAAACGGGTCATGGCACTGCTCCTTGCATTATTAATTAGCGTATTTACGCTGACTGCTTGTCGCGGCAATAATGCCGCAACTGCCGAGCCGGGCGGTGCAGATCGTGCAATTCAAAATAAAGGCTCAGACACACTGGTAAACGTCGCGCTTGCCTGGGCCGAGAATTACCGTGATGTTAAACCAGATGTATCAATTGCTGTGACGGGAGGTGGTTCAGGCACCGGAATTGCGGCTTTAATGAACGGTACAGTTGACATTGCCAATGCCTCGCGCCCCATGAAAGACGGAGAAATAGAAGAAGCGCAAGCTAACGGAATTGAGCCAGTCGAACATGTTGTGGCGATCGATGCCCTCGCCATTATCCTCCACCCCGACAATCCAGTCTCTGAACTCACAATTCAAGAGCTTTCCGACATATATACAGGGCGCATTGAAAATTGGAAAGAAGTTGGTGGCAATGATGCCCCAATTATTTTGCTTTCACGGGAAACCAATTCGGGTACGCATATTTATTTTCTGGAAGAGGTTGTGCGCCGTGGTGAAAGTGATAATACGGATATTTTTGCACCGCAAACATTATTAATGCCCTCATCAGTCGGTATCACCAGCGAGGTCCGGCGCAATCCCAATGCAATTGGATATGATGGGCTAGGCTATGTGGATGCAGAACATGAAAAAATCGTATCAATTGCCGCAGATAATGAATCACCTTATATCACACCATCAGTAAAAAGTGCATCAGAAGGCAGTTATCCCTTAGCACGGGATTTATATATGTACACGGCGGGTGAACCAACTGGGGCTATAGCCGAATATTTAGATTGGATTTTTAGTACGGCCGGTCAGGATATTGTCGCCAGTTTAGGGTTCGTGCCATTAACAGAGTAACCCTTAAAATTTTCGTTATTTTCATTACAGAGAGAGAAAAATGACAACGGGAGAATCACAGCTGCCGCCGCAATCGACAGCTAACGCTGAACGCTCAAGATCATCAAGTAGTTGGTCTGAACGCATCATCGAAGGCTTAATTCGATTGTGTGGTTTTTCGGCAATCATCATTATCACGCTTATCTTTTTGTTCTTGCTGCGGGAAGGATCGGCTGCCTTCTTAGACGTCCCTCTGCGGCAGCTTTTTGGCACGCGCTGGTATCCGATTGAGGGCATGTATGGGTTACGGCCGTTGTTGGTAGGTTCATTGTTGGTAACGACACTGGCTATCGTCATCGCCGTCCCCTTAGGTCTTGTAACTGCCATCTACCTGGGCGAATTTGCCCCCTCATGGCAGCGTGAAATCCTCAAACCTCTGATCGAAGTGCTGGCTGGCATCCCGTCAATCGTACTCGGCTTTTTTGGCTGGCTTGTGGTGGCACCCATCATTCAAAACCTGGGCGCACCCAGCGGCCTCACCGCTTTCACCGGCGGGCTTATTCTGGCCTACATGACACTGCCCACCATCATCAGCATCACAGAAGATGCTTTGTACGCTGTGCCGAAAGAATATCGGGACGGCTCGCTGGCGATTGGGGCGACCCAATGGCAAACGATCTGGCGCGTCGTGCTCCCGGCCGCCCGTTCCGGCATTGTGATTGCCGTCATGCTGGGGCTGGGGCGTGCTATTGGTGAAACGATGCTCGTTTTGATGGTCACCGGTAACGCCGCCAACATCCCTGAATTGGGGATGGGTGCCTTTTTCCAGCCGGTTCGCACTATGACCGCCACCATCGCCTCGGAAATGGGCGAAGTGGCACAAGGCAGCCTGCATTACAGCGTTTTGTTTGGCATCGGCATTGTCTTATTCGTAATTACCTTTGCCATCAATTCATTAGCCACACGTTTGGTCGGTGGTGGCAAACGGCGTAGAGGGGGACAGCTATGACCCGTCAACAATCACAACGCCTTGCGCGGGTTTTGATCACTTTGGGAGCGGCCGTTGCCGTCATCCCCATCGTCATCGTCATCATCTTTTTGATCATCAACGGCTTGGAAGCGATTAGTTGGGAATTTCTAACCCAACCACCGCGCAACGGCATGACCGAGGGGGGTATCATGCCCGCCATTTTAGGCACGATATTGCTTACCTTGGGAACCGCAATTGCTGCCATCCCACTTGGCGTGGGTGCGGCTATCTACCTGGCTGAATATGCAAATGACAACAGACTCACGCGTGCCATACGGCTGGCCATTGTCAACCTGGCCGGCATTCCTTCCATCGTTTATGGTCTTTTCGGACTTGGCGTTTTTGTTTTATTTGCTCAATTTGGAACCTCCATTCTTGCTGGTGCGTTGACGCTTGGGTTAATGACGCTGCCCGTTGTGATCAGCACCTCAGAAGAAGCAATTCTGGCCGTACCACAGGAATTTCGCTTAGTAAGCCTCAGTCTGGGCGCAACCCATTGGCAAACTATTCGTAATCAAGTTATGCCGCAAGCTCTGCCGGGTATTATTACCGGGGTTATTTTAGGATTAGGTCGTGCAGCGGGTGAGACAGCCCCTATCTTGTTCACCGTCGCCGCCTTCTATTTGCCAGAATTACCCCAATCAGTTTTTGACCAGACAATGGCACTTCCCTATCACCTTTATGTGATTTCGACACAAGTACCAGGTATGCCATTAAGCATCCAATATGCCACTGCACTGGTTTTGTTATTATTAGTTCTCTCGCTGACATTGGTCGCTTCGATCTTGCGCACAATTATGCGGCGGCGACGTGAATGGTAAACCGGCTATGACATCTAAATTATCCTTAGAAAATGTATTTTATACTTACCCTGATGGCAGCGAAGCGCTGAGTAATATCAGTCTAGATATTCAACCCAACGAATTATTTGTTATTTTTGGCCCTTCACGCAGTGGCAAGACAACGCTTTTGCGTTTGCTCAATCGTCTTTCGGACCTCACGGAAGGTTCCGAACGACAAGGGAAAATTGAATTTAATGGGGAGGATATATACGGCCGTAACACAGATGTCATTTGGCTGCGGCGCAAAATCAGCATGGTCTTTGCCATCCCCACCCCTTTACCAGGCACAATTTATGACAACATGACCTACGGCTTAAAAATGGCCGGCATGCGTGACAACAATATCCTCAACACACGCATGGAAAAGGGTTTGCGCCAAGCAGCACTGTGGGATGAAGTCAAAGATCGCCTCGACAAATCAGCTTTTGCCTTGTCGGGCGGACAAAAACAACGTCTCTGTGTGGCACGCAGCCTGGCTCTGGAACCGGAAGTCCTGCTGCTAGACAATCCCACTTCAGGTTTGGACCCCATCTCTACAGCCACTTTAGAACAATCATTGAATAAATTAAAAAAACAATACACCATCATCATGGTGCCACACAGTGTCCAGCAAGCCGCCCGCATCGCCGATAGAGCTGCTTTTTTGTTAGATGGCGAAGTCATCGAAGTTGGCGATCAAAATCAGATTTTCTTGAACCCGCAGCATACGCGTACAACTGATTATGTGACAGGACGTTTTGGATAGAACAGATGAATAACAAAATTGAAGTACGCGATTTCAACTTCTTTTACGGTGACTTTCAAGCATTAAGCGGTTTGAATATGCCCATTCATGAAAAGCAAATCACAGCCTTAATTGGCCCATCTGGTTGTGGTAAATCGACCTTGCTACGCTCTCTCAATCGTATGAATGACACGATTAGCATTGCGCGTGCTGAAGGTGAAGTCTTGCTCGACGGCAAAAACGTCTATGATCCGGATATCGATGTGGTCGAACTACGGCAGCGCATTGGCATGGTTTTCCAACGGCCGAATCCTTTCCCACAAAGCATTTACAACAATGTCGCTTATGGTCCGCGCGTATTGGGCACGGCCAAAGGTGGAAATTTAGACGCTATTGTGGAAGAAAGTTTGCGCGGTGCTTCCTTATGGGGTGAAGTCAAACATCGTCTGGAAGATGACGCTTTTAGCTTGAATCCTGGCCAACAGCAGCGCCTGTGTATCGCACGTGCGATTGCTGTGCAGCCGGAAGTCATCTTGATGGATGAACCTTGTTCCGCGCTCGATCCCATGGCTACGCTCGCAGTCGAAGAATTGATGCGGCAGTTAGCCAAAGAATACACAATCGTAATCGTCACCCACAATATGCAGCAGGCGGCGCGCGCTTCAGATTGGACCGGTTTCTTTTGGCTCGGCCGTTTAATTGAGTTTAACGAGACACAAGCATTATTCACCAGTCCCCAGGAAGAGTTAACAGAAGCTTATATAACCGGGCGGCAAGGATGATAAATAGCCAAATTTAAAAAGGGTGAAGTGGCATATTTGTGATAAAGTTACACGCATTGTTGTTTGATGAAGTTTAAGAGGAGCATTTGTTCGTATACTTATTACAAGGGCTTATTCTGGGGGCGACGGCCGCTATGCAGCCCGGCCCACTACAAGCATTTTTATTATCACAAACGCTCAAAAATGGTTGGCGACGTACTTTGCCAGCCGCTTTCGCCCCCCTCATCAGCGATGGTCCGATTGTTTTACTCGTCTTAGTCATCCTCACCCAAACGCCGCAATGGTTTTTGCAACTGTTACAAATCATCGGCGGCTTGTTTTTATTGTATTTGGCGTATGGGGCTTTGAATGCGTATAGAACGGCCGTTACGCCCCAACCAATCCCGCCAGACACAGGCCAACAAAATCTGCTCAAAGCAGCATTGATGAACTTCCTCAGCCCCAATCCCTATATCTTTTGGGCGACTATTGCTGGCCCCATATTCATCAGCGGTTGGCGCGAAGCCCCCATCTATGGCATCAGTTTTGTGCTCGGCTTTTATGTGACGCTCATCGGTGGGTTTATGGCTTTTATCGGTCTTTTTGCACTCACCAGTAAACTCGACCCACGAATTAGTCGTGTATTGAGCTTGATTTCGGCTGTTGCTCTGCTAATATTTGGTTTATATCAACTGTGGAATGGATTGAGCTTTTTATGGACATGAAGAAGAATACTGAACGTTTTACGGAGCGAGTTGATGATTATGTCAAATACAGACCGGGTTACCCGCTGTCTGTGTTAGATTGTCTACGTAAGAATTGTGGTTTGGTGGCAACGGCCGTAATCGCCGACATCGGTTCTGGCACTGGCAAATTAACCCAACTGCTGCTAGACAATGGCAATCAGGTCTATGCTGTAGAACCCAATGATCCCATGCGCCTGGCCGCAGAAAAATTGTTGCGCAGTTATCCAAATTTCATCAGCATCAAAGCAACGGCCGAACAAACCACACTCCCTGACCAAAGCATCGACTTGATCACAGTCGGGCAAGCATTCCATTGGTTCGATGCTGCACAAACGCATGCTGAGTTTACCCGTATCCTCAAGCCAAACGCCGCCGTCGCGCTCATCTGGAACACACGCCGGGTGGATGGCTCCCCTTTTATGCAAGCATTTGAAAAGGTTGTGCTCAGCTACAGCCTCGATTACGAAATTGTCCACCACAGCAGCAACAATCATAAAGTCGACTGGCTGTTTGGCAATGGGTATCAACTTTGTACGCTCTCTAATCAACAAACTTTTGATTTTGAGGGGTTGAAAGGGAGGGCGCTGTCTTCGTCTTATGCGCCGATGGCCGGCCAGCCACAGCACGTTCCCTTTATACATGAATTACAGCGATTGTTTGATCAGTTTGAGGAAAACGGCCGTATTCAGTTTGAATATGAAACGCGGATTTATTACGGCCGTTTATAATGTTAGTTGTAGAACGATTTTGCAAAATCGTTTTACAAAAAGAGAATAATTTATGACCACAAAACCTATCGAATTACGCACCCGCCAGGTTGGACCTTGGGGCATGAACACCTACGCACTGGTTTGCCCAGATACACGCCAAAGCGTCCTAATCGACCCTGGCGCTGACCCTGAATCACTCATTGAAATGTTGGCTGACAGCACGCCAATTGCCATCTTGCTAACCCACACCCACGGTGATCACACAGGTGCTTTGGATGAAATGCGCCAACGGCTGCAACTGCCTTTGTATGCACATCCTGGCCCCCATGCCTTTGGCACAACCCTCGATGCCGATTATTGGCTTGAAAATGGTGACACCTTCCAACTCGGCAAATACACACTCAACGTCATCCACACACCGGGTCACATAGGTGATCAGATTTGTTTCGCCATTGCTGATGATCACCGTATTATTGTGGGGGATACTATTTTCGAGGGTGGGCCAGGCAAAACCTGGGCATCAGAAGAGTTCCAGACCACTTTACACACCTTGCAAACTATCGTGCTCGCCTGGCCGGATGATACCGTTTGTTATCCGGGTCATGGCCCACATTTCCGCCTTGGCGACCAACGCGCCAAGATCGAAGCGTTTTTAGCTAAAGATCATGGTGATTTTTTTGGTGATGCAACCTGGGAGATGTAATAAAAAACGACAGCGCAAGAGGAGGGTGACTCACGCTGTCGTTTTTGAAGCCCTAGGAATTCCTAACCGATTAACCAACTATCAGCCAGCAGATTTTGCTTAATCGGGTCAAGATTCAGAATTGTTCACCTTCCTCATCTTGCAGGGCGTTCCCATCTAAATTATTGAAAATTGGTCTTAGCGTCCATCAATGACGCGTGAATTAATATTGTACTGGTCAACCATATCAAATTTGGGGCCAAATATTCGTGCGCCAAACCAGGATAAGGTCATCAAGGGTATAAACTGTGTAAAGGGCAAAAACGCTTCAAACGCAAAAACGCCGCGCAGCGCTCTAAGCCCCAGGCGGTCTAAAATCACCCAGGTAAATGGCGCTGCCAAAGCATCTAAAGCAAAATCCAATAAATCAATAAAGATTGCTAATAAAAAAGGTGTGTAAAGCAGCGTTTCGCTAAATCCAGCACCCGGCGGCACATTGATTTTACGCATCTTACGCACCACAATTAAAAATAAAAATAGCGCCAAAACAAAACAGATCGCCATGGCTCCTGCGATATATAACCCAATGGTTTGCAAACTTTCGATATTCATCATAATTTCCTTATGCGGTTAAGACGCGCACAACAAAAACCACTAACATAAATAAGGCTCCGCCTAACTGCACAATCGTCGCCACGCCCCAACCAGCCATGCCGCCAATACTTGCACGCCAAGCCAGCTTCAAATCACGCACTTTCTGATATTCACCGAGTAAAATGCCCAAGCCATACCCAATAATCGTGCCGATCAAAGGTAAAATGAAGGTGCCAATAATGCCACCCACAACACCCAAAAACATAGCACGCTTGGATGCGCCTGTTTTTTTAGCCCCTAACAAGGGCAGCCAAATGTCGGCAAGGCCAGTCACCAAGGCGACGAGTGTAAAAAGGGCCACTAGCGGCCAGGTAATTATCTCAAAATCAGTTGCCCAGGCATAAGCAACGGCCGTTACCCAAACCAATAACGTGCCAGGGATAATGGGGATGATAATGCCCGCAACACCGAGTAACATAAATGCTACGGCCAATCCAAAGCCTAATGATTGAAGCAGCACGCCCATAAATTCACTCCTGTTTGTGAAAATTTAAAATAGATTTGTCAACTTTCCATGATAACAAAATTTGACAAATCTCTCTTGTTGTTAATACGCTTTGGGGGGCAAAAAGGTGCGTCGATCTTATCTATCTATAACATTCGATAGGCTTGCAAGAAACGCTGAAACACCGTGCGCAGATACGGCCGATACCCGATCAACGGCTGCATGGAGGTGCCAATCAATTCGGCGTCACTCATGCGATTGACCCGCTGCCAGGTAAATTTACTCGGCATTTGGTCGAACCAGGAGGCAAACATCGGGAACCAGTTGAGGAGTACGTGCAAACAACGAGCGGCGGGCAGCGCCAGCCGGAAGGCACGCGCATCAAAGTTCGAGCCTAACTCCGCTTTCATCGACAAAATATAACTGTCAATGATTGTCTCAACAGAAGCAGGCGATTCGTGGCGCACATGCACATAGACCGTTCCATTACGCGCATAGAGTAAATCGAGTTGTTCGTGGAAGTTGACCAAAGTACCAATGCCAGGGCCGGTGGTTACATCGCGCCAATCTAAAAGCCGTTGTTCGTCAAACAGCGTGAGATGCCAATGATAGGTGTGTGGATTGCCGTGCAATAAGGTGATTGGTAAATTCAACAGCGGCTCTAAAATCGGTACTGGATCATCAATCAGATCGGCAGCCGCAGCGAGGTGGCTTTCACCTAAAACACCAGGCCACCCGCCCAAATCACGCATGACAATCAAGCCATTGGCAGCTGCCAGCAGGCGTGGCGCCAAACGACCACTATTTTGCATCGCATGTTCAGATAACAAGGCGGCCGGTCCTTCTTCAAAATATTGTGATTGTTCGCGTTTTAAGTCTTCGAATGAATAAGTGATTTTTTGTTTGTCGATAAAATGGGTTAACCAGGGTGATTTTGTGTGTAACTCCGCCTGACCCCAGAATTTGGCGTGCATGTGGGCTAAATTGCGCAAGGCATCGTCAACGTCAACGGCCGTCCAGTTATCGCGGCGCACATGGTTGGGAACATCATCAAGAATCACCCAACCCACATCTTCTTCAACGTGCATAAACCAACAACGTGGTGCAACGAACGGAAATGAGTCTGCTAAATCACGATAAAAATAAGCTTCAGAGGGTGTTGTGCGTTTGCCAATGAATGTAATCGGATCGGTATGATTATCCAAGCTCAATACATAGCGGGTGACACGGCGCGAATAATTACTGGCGGAGGCATTATAACGCAGAGGTTGGGCGGTAACGGCCGTGACGACCACATCTTCCAGCCCAATATGGCTGGACAACAAGGCTGACCAGGCTGCCGGATCACGTTTTTGCAATTGGATTACATCATCTCGAGGTTCATTCATACGAGGGGGATTGTAAAAGGTAAATCAACCGCGTGCAAGCCTCTGTTTCCAATCCTTTAAAAGTTGTTATAATGTTTTGGATTCTATTGCGAATTGCGTATTTCGTAACACAACTCATTACGCAATACGCAACACGCAATAATAACGACCATCAAAAAAGCAGGGCAATAGCGCGCTATTGCCCTACTTAAGAGACTTGTTTTCTTATGACACAATCTACAACTCCAATTCCAGACCAATTTGGCAAATTTGGCCCCTATGGCGGGCAGTTTGTCCCTGAAACCCTGATGCCGGCCATCAAAGAACTGATTACAGCGTATGAAACAGCCAAGAATGACCCTGCGTTTCAAGAGGAATTTGCTTATTTACTGCGTACGTATGTAGGACGGCCGTCGCCCCTCACACATGCCAAAAGACTCAGCCAACAGCTAGGCGGTGCCCAAATCTACCTCAAACGCGAAGACCTCAACCACACCGGCGCACACAAAATCAACAACGCGCTGGGTCAAGCCTTGCTAGCGCAGCGCATGGGCAAAACGCGCATCATCGCTGAAACGGGCGCTGGCCAACATGGTGTCGGCACGGCAACAGCCTGTGCGCTTTTGGGCCTGGAATGTGTCGTCTACATGGGTGAAGTTGATATCGCTCGTCAGCAGCCAAATGTCTATCGCATGAAGTTGCTCGGGGCTGAAGTGCGCCCGGTTGCCAGCGGCAGCCGCACACTCAAAGACGCCATCAACGAAGCGATTCGTGATTGGGTTACGAATGTGGAAACGACCCATTATTTGCTTGGCTCTGTGCTGGGGCCGCATCCTTATCCCGTCATGGTGCGTGATTTCCAAAGTATGATTGGACATGAAGCGCGTGCCCAAATCTTGGAAGTGACAGGTCAATTACCCGATGCAATCATCGCTTGTGTGGGTGGCGGCAGCAACGCCATGGGCATTTTCCATGCCTTTCGTGACGATGAAAGTGTGGATTTGATTGGGGTTGAAGCGGGCGGTGAAGGCATCGAGGGCGGCAAACATGCGGCTCGTTTTGCCGATTTGGATATTGCCCGTGTTGGCGTTTTGCACGGCACCAAAAGCTTCGTCATGCAAACTCCCGACGGCCAAATCATGGAAACCCACAGCATCAGCGCCGGTTTGGACTACCCCAGCGTCGGCCCCGAACACGCCCTGCTGCGCGACCAGGAACGCGCTT
>CAYGMR010000186.1:0-5893 GCA_964350725.1 uncultured Ardenticatenaceae bacterium
CGTGCTGGCCTATGCACTGCTAGAAATGGGCAATGCGCATCTCATTCTAGGTAAAATGGATGATGCCGACGCTGTTTTGCAGCAAAGCGAATTCATTTACACTGCGCTAAATATCCCCCATGCGCCTGGCCTGAGTACCGACCCCACCGCTATCCGCAGCATTGTGGCCTGGATGCGCTCTGATTTTGCAACGGCCGTTCAACTGGGGGAAAAGGCGTTGTACCAGGCTCGTGCAGAGCACAACCAGCGCAACGAAGCCTACGCCCATTTTGTATTATCCGGCGCCAACATCGCCCAGGGTAATTACCAGTCAGCTCAGATGCACGCCCAAAACGCCTTCGCACTCACCCAGGCAGTAGGCGATCGCTGGTTTTTGGCATATTGCCATATCGAACTGGGGAAATCGGCGCTGGCCCTGGGCGCGAGCGCCAGCGCTGATCATCATTTTGAAACGGCGTTTAGCCTGCGCCAGGAAATGGCAAATCCTACCGGTATGGCGATGGCGCGGCTGATGCTGGGTGAAAGCCAACGCCGACAACAAAAATGGGCAGCGGCCGCACAAGCTTTTGCCGAAGCACGCCGGATGTACCAGGAAAGCCAAAACCGCATAGGGTTGGCGCGGGCACTTGCTGGGCTGGCAGATGTCGCCACGGCGCAAGAGCAATGGGCACAGGCCCGCGATCTTTATATGCAGGGGCTGAATCTGGTGGTGGATTCTGGTTTGCAAACATATGCCAATACCTTATTGGTGGGCGTGGGGGAGTGGCTGTGGGCAGTGGGGCAAAGAGACCGGGCGGTATTGGTATTAACGGCCGTTGCCCAAAACCCGCATGTCAATGTCGATTTGAAGGAACGGGCGTTGGCACAGTTAAACGCTATCGTCTCGCCAGGGACCACACTGCTTGTCGATCCAATCCAATTGGCGAGAACAATCATCGCTGACCTGGAACAAATACCTTTATCTTATTAGCTCCACTGGGATGCAGCGCAAAATGTTTGGCATACAAACTGGCCCTTATCCTTACTCCTGCCGGCTTTGGCCAATAGAACTCGATCTTGTGGCAACGGCCGTGGCAAATTTATTGACAATTGGCAATAGTCGATTGACAATAGCCAACTATGGCTAAACATCAAATTTTCAAACAATTTCCCATAACAGGCGAACGTCAAATTTCTGTCGGCAGTGTGCCCATTCCGTATCAAGTTTATGACGGACATGGGACGTTGTTAGTTGGTACGGCAAACTTAACGGCCGTTACCCGCCTGTTAGAGGGGCAAAATCTCTTGCCCATCTCCAACCAGGCAGGCAAAGGGTTGGTTGGCATCTGGCTATGTGATTTCAGCGAGGCGAGTTTAGGGCCGCACAATGAACTGCAACTGTCAATTTTCGCCGCGCATACAAAGCTGACCCCCATCCAAAACAAACCTTTAAGTCCACTCAATACGCTGATTGAACAGCCAGATACACGTCTATTTTGTCATGGCCTATGGAACAATTCTGAGCGGGTTGTCGCCTTTAATCGCGAATTGTTGGGATTAGATGCAAAGTTGAATCGCGCTGAAATTGAAAGGGGAAACGGCCGTAAATCCTTTAAGTTTTATACCGCCGATAACCAACTGATTTGTGAGGCCGACTTCGTTGAACAAAAGCGCTCATCCAGGCACATGAACTGGGACATGCTGCGGTTATTTGGATTCAGTCGTAGTGCACGCCTCTCTTCAGGGACGTTTCTACCCGCATTCGTCGTCAACCCCATTGGAGACGCTATCCCAGTTAATACAGATGCCTTGGCAATCATTGCCTCCGACAAACCAGTAGTACAATATTTTGACCCCAGCCAAGATAATTTCAGACTAGCTCATGCTCCATATGCCAATTTGGATTTTAAACCCATATTCATGGAGCATTTTTCACCCTTCAGGTTTGTCTATTTGATGCCTGAGATTCCTCAAAGAAACGCCTAACATCGGGGATTCACCTAACTATTTTTGTGTTATACTCCCTTGCACTTAATAGTGGGTACTCACATAACTTGTCAAACCTGCTTTCGCAAGAATGACACGACTAACAAATTGTGCGTAGACCCAATACAATAAAACCAACTGTGGATATAGAATTCTATGCAACGCAAAAATAAAAAAGCTCTCGATCGTATGCGCACAGCAGGGCGCATGGTCGCAGAATGTTTCGCATTACTTGAAGAAAACATCAAACCAGGTGTCAGCCTGATTGTACTAGACAAATTAGTCGAAGATTATATTGCTGGTATGGGTGCAGTTCCTTTATACAAAGGCTATGAAGGCAGCTCGGCCGAACATCCCCCCTTCCCTGGTGTCATTTGCGCCTCCGTTAACCATGAAATTTGCCACGGCTTGCCCAATGAACGCATCTTAAAAGCAGGTGACATCATTGGCGTTGACATTGGTCTGCGCTATCAAGGTTATTGTGGCGATGCCTGTTATACATTTCCTGTTGGCACAGTTGCCCCACATGTCAAACGCCTCATGGATATTGGCAAAGAAGCATTGCGTGTGGGCATCGAAGCAGCACAATCGGGTGGCTATTTACACGATATCGGTCATGCAATCAACGATTACACAGATTCACAAGGTGTGGCAGTTGTACATGAATGGGGTGGTCATGGCATTGGGCGCAATTTACACGAATCACCATCCGTCTCCCATATTCGCCAAGCTTCGCGCGGCCCCAGGCTGCGTCCCGGCATGACCTTCACCATCGAACCGATGATAAACGCAGGCACACATGAATGGATTTTACTCAACGATGGCTGGACTGTGATCACGGCTGATGGCAAGCTCTCTGTTCAATACGAACATACCATTGCGATTACCAAAAACGGTCCAGAAATCATGACAAAAATATAAGGGTCAGGCTCAAATAGTGCGTAGTTTTCTTTGAATTACGCACTTCGCTCTACACACTAACCCCACGGGTCAATATCCAAAATCTTACAATAGAGGTAACGTGCGATCACCAGCACCGAGCTCATCAATGGCACAATAATCAGTGCAACTAACACGCCTGCCATTGCTAAGGCCCCAATCACACCAACAAAAACCAAAGCCGGGTGTAGATGTAAGGTCTGGCGCATGATACGCGGCCGTAACCAAATATTTTCAATCACCTGTATTAAGCCAAACACTACCAAAACTAACAGTGCAAACCATAAATCAGGGATTGGCAGATAGGATGACCCCGTAAAAAGTGCCACAATTGCTGCAAAAATCATCACGATCGTCGGCCCCACAGACATCACAACATCAAAAATTCCAGCCAATAAGCCAAACAACCAGGCCCCCTGTAAACCCATCGCAGTAGCCGCCACACCCGTGACAAAACCAACAATGATCATCAGACGTAACTGCCCTTGCAAATAACGCTGCCATACATCCCGCAGTTGAATAAAGATGCGTGTGAAATCATATTCATATTCTGAGGGGACGATCCCCAAAAACCATGCCTTTAAGCGCGGCCAATCTTGTAATAAATAGTAAGTTGTCACAAGAACAATTAAGACCCAGGCAATATTGGTACTGGTGGAGCGAATAATATCAATGACTACATCGGCTTGAGCGGCATTAAAGGAAAGCGCAGGCAGTAAACTAAACAAGGTTGCCATTGAGATTTGCGTGCCCAATATGGAAATCGGCTCTTCAAAGTTTGTGTTAAATTGCGTAATGATGTTTTCAATTTGAATTGAAAGGCTATCTATATGTTGTGGCAAATTAGGCAAAACAATGAGTGCTAAAGCGACTATGAATGCCAATGCAAAAAGATACACAAGCAACACGACCCAATGTCGTGCCAAACGTGTCCGTTGGTTCACTAAAACGACAATCGGGTTGAGCACAAAGGCTAACAATGCGGAAATCGCCAAGGGGCCCCATAAAGCATTAGCAGCCACAATAAACCAAACGATTAAACCGATTATCAATGCTAAAACCAAATAGCGCGATGCTAAACTCCACTGTTTACTCATTGGTTGCATTATCCCTACTTTTTCCCAAAATGATCAAGTTCAAATTCCTCCTGATGTTTCGACCAGGATGCTGCCTATCCCTTGAAGCGGCATTTTTCTGTAAACAATCCTATCAACAGTCATCGCCCACGAATATGGTGATAGGCATTTGATTCTACCTTAAGATATATGTTTCACCACAAAGACCTAACAAAGATTTTTATTGGTTACGATTATATCCGCGATTTTTCAATTCAGGTCCAGTTAGACGCATCAACGCGTATGGAATTTTGCGATTTCAATATACCTTTTCAGGATGACTCAAAAAATCGCACGCTAAAGTCGCACTCTAGATTAATACATGCTACACTTTAGCGAGGGTCTGGTGATTTTTCTTTCTAGTTAGAATTCTACCGTTTCTCCAGTCTCCCTCTTTCGAGATAATAGATAATTTCATTTTACTACCGACTATCAATGTTCACCTCTACTTTCAAGGAGATTGTAAATGTCTGAAAAAGATAATAATTTGGTAATTGCGTATTTTCCTTCACTTGATAAAGCACAAGAGGCGGGAAAAGAGTTAAAAGAATGGGATAAAGAGCTAAAGAATTTCGAGCTCGGTGCAATAAGCCTCTTGACCATAGATGACAAAGGTAAGCTCAAAGAAGAAAAGATCGGCGCTCGCTCTGGAGGTAAAGGATCCAAGTGGGGGGTAGTCGCTGGTGCGGCTTTAGGCATCCTCAGTGGTGGGGCAACGCTTGTTGGCGGCGCAATTGTTGGCTTAGCTGCCGGGGCAGTTGGTGGCTCACTTTTTCACAAAAATATAGGTATGAGTGATGAAGATCAGGCTAAATTAGAAAAACATCTCAAAGAGGGTGGTGCGGCTCTCGCAGTCATGATGGATGATAATGAGATAGAGGGGGTTGTCTATCAATTGAATAGTATGGATGCAGAAGTTGCAACTTATAATATATCCCAACAGGTGCTGGACGACGTTGAGAGAATGGCCAAAGGCAAGCAGGTAATCCATGACTTTGCTGAGGAAAATGATTTAGAATAGTGTGTGGATGCAGGGAAAATCACCCAATGCTTCAAATTAAAATTTAATACTTGAGTGAGCGACTCCAGTCGTTCCTGTAAAAGTAAAAAGCTCTCGACGAATCGAGAGCTTTTTCTGTTATTTTTAACAGCAGGCTACCGGGACAACTTCAAATGGGACTCTCAATATTCTGCTGTTCTGCCTTTTTACGCTAGAATTGATGTGTCGTTCAATCAAAAAATAATTTTAGGGTTATCATTTTTATCTACCATGAAACAAGTTACCGTTACCATTCCGGCCACTACGGCCAATCTCGGCCCTGGCTTTGACTGCCTGGGCATGGCATTAAGCCTCTATCATACAGTCACCTTTTCCACCAAGCCCATCCCAGGCATCTCCATAACCACTGAAGGGGAAGATGCACACAAAATCCCTACGGATTGTACCAACCTTGTTTTAAAATCAGCTGAAATCATCTTCGACAAAATTGGGCAACGGCCGTCTAGTTTGCAAATTCACCAAAAAAACGCCATTCCAATTGGCAGCGGTTTGGGCAGCAGTTCCAGCGCCGTGTTAGCCGGTATGTTTGGTGCCAACGCATTGCTCGACTCGCCCTTCAATAAAGCCCAAATTTTACAGATGGCCACCGATCTAGAAGGACACCCTGACAACGTTGCCCCTGCCGTATATGGTGGCTTGATTTTGGGTGTGCAAGCCGCAGATGGCCTATTCGTCGAGCCTATCCCCGTACCTTCACTGCGAGTAGCCGTGGTTTTGCCCGATTTTCATTTACTCACATCGACAGCACGCGCAGCCCTGCCCCGCGAAGTTTCCCTGCAAGATGCGATTTTTAACAGCAGTCGTGTGGGTTTAT
>CAYGMR010000186.1:5903-10197 GCA_964350725.1 uncultured Ardenticatenaceae bacterium
CTGAGTCAATTTCATCCGACACACGACAAGCAATTGCGCCAGATAATCATGCAGAAATTGCTCGTGACGTAACGGCCGTATTCAAACAAGCGGGTCTAAACAGTCGCAGATGGATCTTGGACGTGGACACAAACGGCGCATCAATCCACACCACCTAATTCACACCTTTTCATTACCAATTGGTAAAGGCTGACTTTGCATTTATAGCTGTGGTCTTAACCGCGGAGACTGAATCTCGGAATAATTATCAACACCTGCTAATTGCCGTATTTCTCGCCATTTCAGCCCACTTTTGATAAACTAATCGCAACACGAAACCGTCGATTTTTTTATCGCTTTCCCACAACTAGATCACCCTTAAAGTGTTATTGTTAGGAGCCCACAAACGATAATAGCAGATTTTTACAAATGTCTGCGCCTTCTTTGCGGTCTGACTCAACTTGCCTGCCGAAAGAAAGCAAAGACAGAAGAAAACGATGTTATCATTACATTGTTACACATACACACAATTAGGAGAAAAGTTTTATGAGCACAAACGGTACTGTGGAAGTCCCCTATCCGGGTATTCCGACAACCTCAGACGGCTCCGACGCTGTGGTGTGGGTCGAGTCCCACATCGCACAAGGTGCCGGGGCTTATCCCATCACGTCCTCAACCTCGATGGCGCATGGATTTAACACGTCGGTCGTCAACGGCCGTCCTAATCTATGGGGTGATGAATTGCAATTTTTTGAACCGGAAAGTGAACACAGTTCCGCCACAGTCTGTGAAGGTTTCGCCCTCGCTGGTGGTCGTGTTACCAACTTCACCTCTGGTCAAGGCTTAATTTTGATGAAAGAAGTGCTCTACACCATCAGTGGTAAACGGTTGCCCGTCGTTTTCCACATTGGTGCACGTGCACTCACCAGCCAGAGCCTCAATGTTCATGCCGGCCACGACGATATCATGGGTGTCGAAGATGTCGGTTGGGGCATGTTGTTTACGCGCAACGCCCAAGGCGCAGCCGACCTGGCTTTGATTTCGCGCCGTGTAGCTGAAGAAACCAAAACACCCTTTTTTAATGTGCAAGATGGTTTCCTCACAACACACACTGTCGAAAACATCAATCTGCCTGAATTGGAACTAATGAAAAAATTCATCCTGCCGCCCAACGAAGCTCTCGTCAATATGTTTGATCCCTACAATCCAATGATGACTGGGGTCGTCCAAAACCAAGACAGCTACATGAAAGGCAAAATCGCCCAACGCGCCTATTATGAAGAAGTAGCACCTGCCTTGCGTGCTGCGATGAGTGATTATGAAGCACTCACTGGGCGTAAATATGATCTCGTCGAATCGTATCGTATGGAAGATGCGGAATACGCAATTGTCGGTATGGGCACGCTCATCGAAACGGCCGAAGCTTCCATAGATTGGATTCGCGAAAACCTGGGCATTAAAGTTGGCGCGATTCATGTCACTTGCTTCCGTCCTTTCCCTGGCCCCGAAATCGTAGAGGCCTTAAAAAATGTGCATGGCTTCAGCGTTATCGAACGTATGGACAATCCCCTGGCCCAATCTAATCCATTAGCACGCGAAATCAAGGCCGCGTTTGCTGATGCGATGATCAACCATGAAGGGTATCCTTACATCGAACGCATACCCAAGATATATACAGGTTCAGCGGGTCTTGGCTCTCGTGACGTACGTCCTGGCGATATTATTGCGATAGCCAGAAATATGTTGGATGGCAACGGCCGTTCCTACTTCGTCACCGGCATCAAACACCCCTATGCCCTCGACGTCAAAGAGGACCCCGACATCCGTCCTGCTGCTGGTTTCTCCATGCGCGGCCATTCCGTGGGTGGCTTTGGCTCCGTGACTACCAATAAAATCATCGCCACCATCGTCGGCGATGTCTTTGGCAAAAAAGTGCAAGCCTATCCCAAATATGGCTCTGAAAAGAAAGGACTGCCCACCACCTATTACCTCACCGTCGCCAACGATCGCATTCGCACCCATTCCGAATTGAACTATGTTGATTTTGTCCCTCTAAATGACGCCAACTCCTTCATGTATGCCAATCCGCTCAAAGGGTTGCAACCCGGTGGCACACTCTTTATACAGACACCCAAAACCACCGCAGAAGAAGTCTGGTTTAATGTGCCCCCTTGGGCAAAAAAAGAGATCCGCAAACAAAATATTCAGGTCTTAGCCCTAGATGCCGCCAAAATCGCACGCGAAGAAGCGCCGACCCCCGACCTCGAAGTACGCATGCAAGGTATTGTGCTTTTGGGCATCTTCCTCAAAGCCACTCCCTTCGATGAAGAAGCTGGGCTTTCCCCAGCGGAAGTCATGGCCGGTGTCGAAGAGGCTGTACGCAAATATTTTGGCAAACGCGGCGAATCTGTCGTGCAAGCCAACATGCGTGCCATTCAACGCGGCTATGATGAAGCATTCAAAATTCCCACAGACATTCTCGATTCCAACGCAACCAATCCGATTATGGATCCGCGTGCAGATGTCAAACTGTTTATTTAGCATTTCAGCTTATCAGCAATTCAGCATATCAGCTTGCTGACCGGCTGACTAGCTGACTAGCTACCAGAGGAACACACAATGGGCGTAACAACCAATTTAACAGATGTCACAAAAATTACTCGCAATAAAAACGGCGCACAAAACGGTTACAGCAAAGATATCATTGACGTACAAGACTTCTTCGAAAACGTCATGCTGGAATACAACCAGGGCAATGAAGACAGTTTGGCCGCCGATTACAATCTGGCTCGCAGCACGATTCCGGCCGGCACCGGCGCATTGCGCGACTTTAGCTATATCGCGCCAGAAATCCCCGAATTTGATTTCAGCCAATGTGTTGGCTGCATGACTTGTGTCGTTGAATGTCCAGACACTGCCATCTTAGCCAAAGTCGTCGAAGATGATGTGCTCGACGCCAGACTAGGACAAATCGAAAATCCCAATGAAGCCGCCTTTATGCGCAAACAATTTGCCGAAACCGGCAAATTTTATAAAACACCTAAAAAACGGGGCAAAGATGCCGGTCAGTTTGGTATCTTTATTGATCCTACAAAATGCAAAGGCTGTTCAGAATGCGTCGAAGCTTGTGCAGATCTCGGCTACAACGCCTTAAAGATGATCCCCAAAGAAGACACGACCGTGCCGATCTACCAAAAAAGCATCGAATTCTTCCGTGATCTGCCACCAACCCCAGAAAAATTCATCAATGAGCGCGTGGCGATGGATATGATGCTGGCCGAAGAAAGCATGTTGTTTGTTGGTGGTGCTGGTTCTTGTGCAGGTTGCGGCGAAGCCACTGCCATTCGCATGTGGTTGGCAGCCTTAGGCTACAAATATGGTGGCGAAAATTTGGGCATCGTCGCCTCAACTGGCTGTAACACAGTTTACGGCAGCACCTACCCTTTCAATCCTTATCTTGTGCCGTGGACCAATAGTCTCTTTGAAAATGGCCCGGCTGATGCGATTGGCATTCGTTTACGTTGGGATCAAATGGGTTGGCAAGACAAACAGTTGTGGGTAATGGGTGGCGATGGCGCAATGCTCGATATCGGCTTCCAAAGCTTGAGCCGTCTGCTGGCAACAGATTTGAATATCAAAGTGTTGGTGCTCGATACACAAGTTTATTCAAATACAGGCGGCCAATCCTCCACAGCCTCATTCACCGGCCAAGTCACCAAAATGAGCCAATATGGCAAAGCACAACACGGCCGTAAAGAATCACGCAAGGAACTCGGCCGTATCGCTATGATGCATCCGAATACATTTGTGGCCCAAACCGTGGCAGCAATTCCAAACCATTTCTACAAATCAATCTTGGAAGCGGCCAGCTTTGATGGTCCCGCTGTGGTCAATGTTTACACGACTTGCCAACCAGAACATGGTGTTGGCGATGATATGAGCCGCTATCAAGCTAAACTGGCAGTTGAATCACGGGCCTTCCCCGTTTTCATTTATGATCCGCGTCAAGGTGAAACAATTCGCAGCCGCCTAAGCCTGCAAGGCAATCCAGCGCAAAAAGAGGATTGGTACACCATACGCAAAACCGGTGAAACGATTGATTTCCTCACGTTTGCACGTTCAGAAGGGCGTTTTGCCAAACAGTTCGACAGCGAAGGCAATCCGTCGGAAGGCCTTCAGCTCGATCTGACGGTCGATGCCCCGAACAGGATCTTCGTTCGTGGCAGAGGTATCGATGCTGAAATCGGCGGACGGATCACGGTCGGCGGATCGACGGCCGCACGCGGCGGTCGCCTGGGCCAGCGCGGCGGGCTCG
>CAYGMR010000187.1:0-10151 GCA_964350725.1 uncultured Ardenticatenaceae bacterium
GAGCAGTAACTATACAGCCTCTCTGGCTGTGGCCGGTGTTCTCACCGCGCCACTCTCCGCGTTACAGATACGATACTATTCTTCTTGTTGTCGTTTCAAGAACAAAACGACCATTACCAGCAGGGCAACAAACCCCACTGCCACCGCTGGCAGCCAAACGGGTGGTTTCACTGGTTCTGGGATCACATCTGGCGGTACCTTGGCAGATGACCAACTTACACCGGCTGCACGTGCGCCAGTCATAGTTGCATTTGTGAAGTCTGCACCTTCGACATTAACACCCATCCAGCGGCTATTCGTTAAATCTGCGCCGCGCAAATTGACATTTTCAAAATTGGCTCCAGCCACTGTCGCATCGCGCAAGATAGCGCCTGAAAGATCAACATCTTCCATATTAATGCCAGCAATGGTTGCTTTGGTTAAGTCAGCATTGCTGAGATTGGCTGCTTCTAAATTCATGGCAGTTAATTTGAATCCCGACAAATCCAGGTTGCTCAAATCGGCACCCGCTTGATCTCTGTTTTCCTTCAGGGCTGCGGTTACTTCTTCACGTGATGCATATTTGGTCAAAATTGGTTCATCTTCATTTTTCATCTCATTTCTCCAAAAAAGTTGGGTTGCAAAGTTGCAAAGTGAGAATCGTTTATGCGTCATCTACTTTGCGACTCTGTAACTCTGCCATTTTAATCTCAACCTGCGTTAAATTCATAAAACAACTGGATTAAATTATAACGGAATTACCTTATTCAGTCAGGGCATTGACGACATCTATGAGGTGGGTGACACGTTGGGCAAGCAGTTGGGCGATGAGGTGGTGGAATGCGGCGGCGGCTTGCGGATCGGCCGTTTCCATCTGAATCAAGTTGGCGCGTGTCAGGCGATATACAACGCTATCCTGATCTGCGACAACGGAGGCGGTGCGTGCCTGGCGCGAGTAGAAGCCCAATTCGCCTACGACTTGCCCATAGCCCATGGTTTCTAGACGCACGGGTGACTGCCCTGGCTGTTCTAGCTGGGCAGTGACTTGGCCCGATTCGATGAAGTAGAGTTCATAGGCGGGGGCTCCTTGTTTGATCAGGACTGTGCCTGCTGGAATTTGTAGTCGGTTGGCTATTTGTAACAGGGATTCGATACCGGTTGTGTCCGGCAGCAAGGCGGCTAATTGAGCCGACAGTCCAACGGGCGGCACATTTAACAAGCCGGCATCGCGCAACAATTGGTCTTCACACCACTCTACGGCCGTATCCAAATTTGCCATCTCTTGGAAATGGCTGCCTTTGGCGAGCAAGCCTGAGGTAGTGAACTGCTTTTTGATTGTGGGGGAAAGTGCTGTTAGGATGATGGTAACGGCCGTTTCTTCAACTACCTGTTCCAAGCGCTGAAAACTCAGCAGGGCTGTGGAGTCAATGCCGGGTGTGCGCCGAAAATCAAGCAAGACAAAAGTTGGCAGGTTGGCGGGTATGTCACGGATATGGGTTTGGATGCGGTGGAGAAGTTTATCGGCCGTACCAAAGAAAATGAACCCTTGCAGCTCAAAAATGTGAATTTGAGCGCCCTTGCTGAATAGATAGTCGCTTTCGGGAGACGGCCGTGTCACCCGACTATGGTACGTTTTGCCTGAAAGTTCGTGGCGCACGATGTCGGTGCGGCTGTAGTTGACCACAAACATCACCACAGCAAATAATAAGCCCAGCCCAATCCCTTCTAAAAAGCCGACTGTGACGATAACCAATAGAATCACCACCACAATCAGATAATCAATTTTGGGCAATGTGAACCAGGTGCGGTAGAGCCAATCGTATAAAAAGGAAAGCCCCAACAGCACCAATACACTGCCCATAATCAACTTGGGTATCAAAATAATAAAGTCCGAACCGGCAACAAGCACTAAAAAGACAATCAGCGCGCCAATCAGTCCTGGTACGCGGCTGCGTGCGCCACTGCGATGATTTAATGCCGATAAACCCAATTGCTGGAAATTTACCATGCCGCCAGCCAGCCCAACAACGATATTGGCGATGCCAGATGTACGCAGTTCAGCATTCAGGTCGCTTTCCTCGTGGGTAGTCAGCTCCAAGCCGCTGACATTGAGCAGCAGCGATATTGTGCTGACGATGATTAGCGTAATGATCCGTGGCAACTGAACGGCGATGGCTTGCCAATCAACTTGGGTCAACATGGCTGGTGTGATCGGCTGCCAGGCGATTTCAGTTTGAAAGGGTTGCAACAACCAGCCCTGTGCACGCAATTCAACAATCGTTGTGCCGCTGATCCAGGCAACCAGGCCAAAGAGCAGGACAGCGACCAGCAAGGTTATTGGAAAAGCAAAAGGACTATCGATCCATTCAGTGACGACGAATAAGGCGACACCCAAAACCAAACCAGGTAGCCACAGAATGAGTACAGTGGGTTGGAACAAGTCAGCGATTTGGGATTGAGGGCCGACTAGGGTGTCGATTCCGCCGGTGAATAACAGCCAGCCCGTGCCAGCCAGGAAACCGCCGATGACAGGATAGGGCAAAAAGCGAATGATATTGCCGAGCTTGAATTGCCCCAGAAGCGTGAAAAACAGACCGCACAAGAGGGTGATGAGTGCAGTCGCGATTAGCACGGTTGGCAGTAACTGTTCAGGTGCGCTGGATTGTGACAATAGCGCGACTAACGAAGCGGCGATGACGGCCATGATGGCGGCGGGCACATCCTGTATGCCTGTGACCGTGCCCGGGATGACGACAAATAGGGCCAAAATAACATTTGCCAGAAAGGAGGTGACCAGCGCCAGTCCAATCCCAATGTTGAGATACATGGCCAGTTGGCCAGAAAAAATCAGGCTGGCCAGCGAGATGGCCAGCACAACTTCGGTCAGGCCATGCACGGGGCTGACAAGGAGGCTGGGAACAAGACGCTGTGGTTGTAGTTCTTCCCTGATTGTATTGGCGATTGTTGTTGACCGCGCACTTTTCATTATTGGGCATTATACAACCCCGTAATGCTCAGGCAACTTGTGATTTTTTAAACGAGGGCGCGACCGCCATCCACAAAATAGACTGCCCCAGTTGTAAAGTCCATTTCTGCCAGGAAAATGACGGTTCGGGCGACATCCTCTGGTGTACCGACGCGTTTGAGGAGCGAGTTTTCTTTGGCCCAATTTATTTTTTCTTCAGAGGCATGTGGTGGTAAAAGCACTGTGCCAGGGGCGATGGCATTAACGCGCACATGCGGAGCCAGTTCGGCGGCCATCACTTTGGTCAAGGCGACCAGACCCGCTTTGCTGGCGGCATGATGGGCATAATGAGGCCAGGTTTGGAAGGCTGATAGGTCGGTGATGTTGATGATCAGGCCGGATTGTTGTTTGAGCATATGCGGAGCCGCTGCTTGTGAACAGAGAAAGGGGCCGGTCAGGTTGACATCCAGAGCGGCTTGCCATGCTTTTAGACTGATGTCGAGGAAGGGGGATTGCAGCCAGATGGAAGCGTTGTTGATCAGGATGTCGATACGGCCGTAATGCCCCACAACCTGCTCCACAACCATTTTGGGATGTTCATGCTGACGCACATCCAACGGCAGTGCCATACCGCGCACACCTGTGGCTTCAATCTCTGCCAGGGTTTGCCGCCAGGGTTCGTCAGCGTTTAAATAGGTGAAGGCGACATCGACCCCTCGGTTTGCCAGGGTCAAAGCAATCACACGGCCAACGCGCATGGCTGCACCCGTAATCAAAGCAATTTTCCCTTTTAATTCCATATCAATTTCCTGGTTTTTTTCTTAGATAGATATCGCTTGCCTGTCAACACGTGGATTCCTGCCTGCGCAGGAATGACCAGTGTGATAAAGATTATTGGGGTGTGATGCCAGCCCGATTTAGTAAGTTTTGGGCGGCTTGACGACAATCTTCTAATAAGGCGGCTTCATCCAACATGGTGAGTTTGCCGTTATCGAGCAGGATACGGCCGTCACCCAACACCGTATCCACATCAGGCCCATTGCAATTGTAAACTAACGCACTGGCAGCACTATGTACCGGCATCACATGGGTTTTGTTGAGATTGACCAGGGTAATATCAGCTTTGAAACCGGGTGTCAATTGCCCAATATCTGAGCGCCCCATTATTTTTGCCCCCGTCGTTGTCACCATACGCAGCGCATCCATGGGTAAAAGCACGGTTGTGTCACCGCTGCCGACTTTTGCCAGCAAAACGGCCGTTTTCAAGGTCTCCAAAATATCTTGCGAATTATGTGAGGCTGAACCATCTGTGCCCAAAGCCACCGGAATGCCACGTTCGAGCATGGCAGGAACCGGTGCAATGCCGGACGCCAGATACATATTACTGGTCGGACAATGAACGACCACTGCGCCACTGTCTGCGATCAAATCCAGTTCGGCGGGGGTCACATGGACGGCATGGACTAATTGCATATCCGGGCCGAGGACATCCAACGCAGACAGCCATTCGATGTGGCGCAGGTCTGTGCGTTTGAGCAGCATTTTGATTTCATCCTGCGTTTCGGCGACATGCATATGCGTTGGTACGCCCCAAGTCCGCGCCTGATCTACGCAGCGGCGCATGCTGGCATCAGAACAGCGCCAGGGAACCAAGGGGCCAAAACTGATGGATAAACGGCCGTTGTCTGCCCCCTGCCATTGGGTATACAAACGCTCCATCTCAGCCAAAATCGTTTCGGGCTTTTCAGCCGCAGCGCCTAAATCGACCCAGCCCCGTGCCAATTGCAAGCGCAGACCAACTGTTTGTGCGGCTTGTAGGGTTGCATCGCTCATCGCTGGCGCGGGCAGTTTGTGATTTTGATTAACGGCCGTTACGCCACAGCGCAGATTTTCGACCAGCCCTAACAAACTCGCCAGACGCATATCCTCAGGCGTAAAGACGGCTTGTATGGGCCACATAATCTGCTTCAGCCATTGCAGCAGCGGTTTGTCATCTCCCAGCCCACGCATGAAGGTTTGGGATAGATGGGTGTGGGCGTTGATCAGACCAGGCAATACGGCCATTTGGGTGGCATCGATTAGTCGTTCCGCTTGGGATAAAAAGCGCTCAGGGGCTGAACCTACGCCAATATCGATGATTTTATCGTCAACAATCCATATCCAACCGGGGTTATGTATCGTAGACTTAACATCCATGGTGAGAATGGTTCCGTTGTGGATCAGAATTTTCATTGGCCTCTACCCATTCAAACTGCCGATTCAAATCGGCAGCTAACAAAAGGAAGTACGCTAAAGCGCACTTTTTTGAGCCCGCTAGAGCGGGTTTCCTTTTTTAGCCTGGGGTTTGAACCCTAGGCATAATGAGAATGGTTCCGATATGGATCAGAATTTTCATTGGCCTATGCCCATTCAAACTGCCGATGCTGCCGATTTAAATCGACAGCTAACAAAAGGAAGTACGCTAAAGCGCACTTTTTTGAACCTGCTTGAGCGGGTTTCTTTTTTTAGCCTGGGGTTTGAACCCCAGGCAGCAATAATGCCAACGGCCGTTCTACCAACTGCCCGATACGCTGCAAAAAACGGGCGGCTGGTGCGCCGTCGATGATGCGATGGTCGAAACTGAGGCTTAAGGTCAGGCGGTCGCGCAGCATTAGTTTTCCAGCTAGCCCCACCGGTTTATTGACGATACGGCCGATGCCCAAAATGGCGGCTTGTGGCTGATTGATGATTGGCGTGAAGGCATCAATGCCAAACATGCCCAGGTTGGTGATGGTAAACGTGCCGCCGCTCAGATCGTCGGGTAGGCTTTTGCCAACCAAAGCGCGTTGAATCAGTTCATCTCCCGTTTTTTGAATGTCCATAATACTCAGGCGATCTGCATTCCGAATTACAGGCACGAGCAGCCCGCGTTGCGTATCGACTGCCAGGCCAACGTTTACGGCCGTATAAGTGCAAATTTCAGCATCGATCAAGCAGGCGTTCATTTGTGGGAATTCGCGCAAAGCACGCCCCGCAAAAGCGACGAACAGCGCGTTGTAAGAGATTTTTACCGCGCCGGACAGCTCCGCATTTAGCTGCTGCCGTGCCGCCACTAAATTGGTGGCATCGACTTCCGTGTGCAAGGTGACATGTGGCGCACTGAATGCGCTGCTGCTCATATGCTGTCCAATCACCCGCCGCACACCAGTCACAGCCTCCCTCTGGCTAAACATTTTCGCCATAGTTTCTGGTTTTGGCGGTGGCATCACAGTTCGTTGTTCCTCAACGGCCATTGACACATCATCGCGAGTTATGCGACCGCCAGGGCCGTGGCCGGTTATTTTTGTCAAGTCTACATGCAGGTCAGCGGCGAGGCGTTTGGCTAAGGGGGTCGCGTTTATCTTTGCTGAGCTGGCTGGCAGTTTGTTTTCTTCAACATCGATCAGGTGAATACGGCCGTTGACTCCGCGCCCCTGCAAACCGGCAAGGTCAACGCCTAATTCGCGCGCTTTGCGTTTGGCTGCCGGTGTAGCATGAATTGTATTTGGGGAAACGGCCGTTTTTTCAATTGTTTCATCCGGTTTTGCACTTGCTGTTTTGTCCAAAACAGCAACCAACGTGCCACAAGGGACCGTTTCGCCCGCAGCCACAACTAATTTGCCCATCACGCCATTAGCTGGACATTCAAACGCCAATGTTGATTTTTCGCTTTCAAACTCAAACAACAGCTCCCCCTGCTTGATAATCTGGCCCGTTTGCACAAGCCAGCGGGTTAATGTGCCTTCTGTCATCGTCAAACCAAGTTTCGGCATTACAATATTCACAATAAACTCCGTAGCTCTTTTTTTGTCACGGATTTTCACGGATTTTCACGGACTTGGTATGAGGAGGTTCGAACTTATTGGAAATTCCTGATGCCAATTTTGAAAACTGTTGATCTAACACATCAATCAAAACCCGTGTCCATCTGTGTTAATCTGTGGCCAAAATCAATCTAAATACGCATTCAAATCCACTGTCGGATAACTCACACGTGACCCATATTCGCGCCGTTCGCGCTTATAAGTCGCATCAATGCCTAGCTTGGTGGCTACGCCGCGCATATCGGCCACCGGGTCCATTTCGTGCCCCTGCGCATGGGGCACTTGGAAAATATCTTGCGACCAATCCACGCGGTTTGTCAATGCCCAAAGGACATCGGCTGGATCGTAGATATTGATGTCTTCATCAACCACAATCACATTACGAATGTTGATATGGGCGGTCATGGCTGCCATTGCCAAATTCTTGGGCTGGCCGGGATTGTCGCGCTTGATTTGGATGATGGCGGCAAACCCATTGGCATAGGGCGGGATATGTACATTGGCATCTTTGTTGAGATGACGCACAAAACGGCGCAGCAGCGGTTCACGTGGCAGCACATTGCCGATGTAGATATGTTCATACCAACCGGGGATGATGGTTTGGTAGATGGGGTTGACGCGATGATTAACGGCCGTTACCGCCACCGTTGGGCTTTCCCATAATTCACCATGATAGCCATGAAATTCAGCGAGAGGGCCTTCCGGTTTTTTGATACCTGGATACACAAACCCTTCAATCACGATTTCGGCCGTTGCTGGAATATCAACATCCACTGTTACACCACGACAAACAGGAATGCCCATGCCGCGAATTGCCCCGGCAATGGTGAGTTCATCCGCTTCTGTGCGCACACCGGCGGCGATCATAACCGCCGGATCGAGTCCAATCGCAATGGCGATGGGGAAGGGTGCGTTCGGCTCGCTGCGGCTTTCCATGAACTGACGCACATGGCGCCATTCGTTGACGTTAAAGCCAAAGTTACGGGGTCCCATGCGCAGCATCCGGTTATAGGAAAGGTTGCCGCGTCCCGAAATTGGGTCTTTGCTGATAATCACGCCGCCGGTGATGAACGCACCGCCATCGCCGCGTGAATGGGTCGGGATGGGTAGTTTGCCGATGTCAATGTTGTTGCCGGTGGCGCTGTTGGTTTGCCAAACGGCCGTTGCCACTCGCGTTGGTTGGATGCCATTGGTGGGATCGAGCACATGCTCCATGTAATCAATAATCTCGTCCTCTCCACATCCCAATGCAATCGCGGCTCGTTTTTGATTCGCCACACCGCTGGAAAAGATCGGCCAGGGGCTGCTGCTCACATTTTCAAATAAAGGCGCCCCGCCACCGCTGCGCACCAACATAGCCGCGACATCGGCCAATTCATATGTCAATTGCACCTGTTTTTTGATACGCATTAATTGCCCGGCTTCTTCCAAAGCCATCAAATAACTGCGTAGGTCATTGATCTCATCCATCTTTAATACCTTTGCATCCTTTGTGTCTACTTCGGCTTTGCCCAGCACAAGTTTGCGGTTCAAATTTCACTCAGGGAATATTTCCCGTACTCGAGCCATAACCGTTGCTGGGTCTGTTGAAGGTGCAAATTCGAGGCCAATTTCGCCTTCGAATTCAAGTTCAGCTAATTTGCGGCGGATATTAACAAAATTGATTTCACCCGTTCCTGGTTCTTGCCGTGTAGGCACGTCGCCGATGTGAACGGCCGTTATCCAGTCAAAATAATTCTCTAAAGTCGACAATAATTCACCAGAGCCACGCTGTTGATGATAGGTGTCAAAGGTCAGCCGAAGTTGAGGATGATCCATGCGGCGCACCCAATCGGCTGCTAACTGCGGATTATCGACCAAAATCTTGCCGATGAAATCATGCTGATTTAAACATTCCACCCGAATTTCAACCTTTGTTTGTTCGGCCAATTTGATGATTTTTTCGGTCTGGTCGAGCAAGTTGGCATATTGTTGGCTTTCTGTGAAGTTGCCTGATAAACGTTTGACGACTTCGACACCGTCAGCGAGTTCAATTTGGTTGGAGAAGATGTAGAGTACGGGGATGTTATAGTGGACGGCCGTTTCTAAACTTTCCGTCCAGGAGCGCAATGTCTTTTGATTGTCACCGGGATCCGCCAACGAACCCATGTCATCATCAAATGTAGAATATAAAATTGCGCCATGTCGTTGGCACTCAGCCACAATTTCAGTGAGTGGCGCTTGCCGCCAGAAAAAGACATTAAACTGTTGCACACCTAAATCAACAAAAGGCTTAATGCGTTCTATCGTGGGTCTATCGGTAAACCAAAAATCTAAATAACCTGTGTAATTCATAATTTGTATGGATAATCCTCAAAAAACGTCTATACTTAATTAAAACAATATCAGCATTAATGGAGGTGCACCATGCAACGTGTGATGATTACGATGCCAGAAAATTTGCTTCACAAAACCGATCAGATGGCGCATAAGTTGGGGCAAAATCGAAGTGAGTTTATTCGCCAGGCTTTGCAAACGCAATTGGAAATACAGCGACGCCAAGAGTATGAAGCTTTGCTGGCAGAAGGATATCAAGAAATGGCTGAACAGGCTGCTGAGTGGAGTGAAGGTGCTCAAGCCGGTCAAATTGCAGCTACCGAAGGGATTTGGGTTTGGGATGAGTAATACACAATCTTTTCGTCGTGGTGATGTGGTGTTACTCAATTTTCCATTGATAACCGATTTTAGCCAGGCTAAGTTAAGACCGGCCGTGGTTGTACAAAATAATATTGGCAACCAATTTAGCCCCAATTTGATCCTCATAGCGATTTCTTCTCAATTACCACGTAAAAATTATCCTACCAATCATATCATTCATGCAGGTACATCGGCATCTTATGCCGCCGGCTTAGACCGTGATTCTGTTGTCATGGCACAGGTTGTCCTGACGTATCCAAAAAGAGGCATTGTGCGGAAAATTGGCCGTCTGGATACAGGGTCATTACACGCTGTTGATGAATGCTTGCGGGTCAGCCTGAATTTGTAAACTAAACTCGATAAAATGCCATGTATTTACATCACGCGATACTGCAACGGCCGTCCCGCCAAAAAACTGCTAATATTCGAATATTCTTGCTTGCGATCAGCACCAATATTGCCAGCATCTTCCGTTCCCGCAGCCGTATGTGGTGTCAGTAAGATATTGTAACCCGCCCTCGCCAATGAAATGAGAGGATTGTCTGCTCGAATAGGTTCATATTCAAACGTGTCCAATGCTGCCCCTGCCAGTTTTCCTTTTTCCAACGCCTGTGCCAAGGCTAATTCGTCAATCGTGCTGCCGCTGCCGCAGCTAACCAGGTATGCGCCCGTTTTCATTTGGGCAAAGA
>CAYGMR010000188.1:0-7888 GCA_964350725.1 uncultured Ardenticatenaceae bacterium
CAAAATCAGGTCTGGAGGATTATCGCGGGCTAATTTCAATCCAGTCGGCCCGTCTTCAGCTACATCAACACGAAAGCCTTCAAATCCTAAGCCTCTTTGTAAAAATTGGCGGATGCGTTCTTCATCTTCAATTACTAATATCTTTATTTGTGACATAGTTATCCTCCATCGCAGTATCGTTCTATTCTCGGTTAGTAGATGTTATCAAACTGCGAAAAGTGTGTAAAAACGATCTGTTGGAAATCCGCAGTCCCTTAAGTAATTCATAAAATCAAGGTGTATCTCACTATCAAATTATAATCCGCCTGACCTAAGACGCAATAAACTTACCCTTAACTAAGACAAACCTATCATTTTTCGTTGGCAGTTCTCCATATTAAAGCTAAAATCAAGAATGAAGAGTAGAGGGCGTTGCGAGAAAGCAAACACTAGGTAATCGGCAACAAGTTTTCAGAATTAACATTATTCTAACAGTTGCCGATTCCTCACACTGAATGACGTGCTCGCAAAGGAGAGAACAATGGATTCGATGCTGGCATTCGGCCTGGAAACCACCCGTTGGTTACAGGATAACTACCCCCAACTTGCAAGCTTTTTCATTTTTATATCCACGCTAGGGAACGAAGAATTTTATTTAGCCGCACTGCCATTGCTCTATTGGTGTATTAGCAAAAAAGCGGGTCGTATTTTGGGTTATATTTTCTTCGTCGCTGTGCTGGTAAATACCATATTAAAACATACTTTGCGCGGCCCACGGCCGTTTTGGATTGACGAAAGTGTTGGGCTTGTCAAGACGGGTGGTTATGGTGTGCCTAGTGGACACGTGCAGTATACAACGGTTATTTATTTATTCTTGGCGGCTTGGATAAATCGGGGTTGGGCCTGGATTTTAGCGTTCTTAATGATTATCCTGATGGCTTTGAGTCGTGTTTATGTGGGGGCGCATTTTGTCCGGGACTGATTATTCTGATTATCTATTACTTTTGGAATCGCTATCAGGCACATAAATTTTCTAAGCGTATTTTAGGTCAAAAGCTGATGGTCGTGTTTTTGATCCCTGTCATTTTCGGATTGGTGTATATTGGTGTGTTGTTCATCATTGGTGCGCCAGATATGTCACTGCCATGGGCTGCTTTTATCCCTGAAGCTGAAATCGCCAACGTGACAGAAATGGCAACGGCGTTTGGTGCTGCTTTGGGATTCGGGATTGGCATTATTTTGGAGGGCAGTCGGGTTCGTTTTCATTCTGACGGGCCGCTTAGCAAACGTATTGGCCGTTACATTGTAGGCATTATTGGTGCTGTAATTATTTGGCAGGGATTGGGGCTTGTATTCCCACGCGATCCCTTGTGGCTGGCGATTCCGCTACGAATTTTCCGTTATTTTCTACTCACCTTTTGGGCTGCTTATTATGCACCGTTGATTTTTGTGCGCTTGAATTTGGCAGATGCTGATCCGGATCCGGGGATTAATTTGAAGATGTAGCACGTTTTTTGGCCACGGATTAGGGTGTGGTGCTCGATAATAGATGGTTAGTCAGTGGCTGCGAGTTGAGCTAAGAGGAGCAAGCGGGGGCTGGTTTCATTAAAGGAAGTACGGCCGTAACCACCAAACATATGCTTCAACGTCAAACCAGCTTGGCTTAGGGCCATTTCTAATTGATGTGGAAAACGGTAATAGTAGGTCATTTCAACTTGGATGCTGTTGAGATTACGGCCACTAGCCACATATTTCCATTCTACAAACAATTGTTGCGCAGCCGTATCAAGCGTCGTGCGACTAAACTGCTGCACAGTTTCTCCGCTTTCAGGATCGATAAATTCGTCTTCCAATAAAAACTCGTTTTGTGAGGCTGAATTAGCAAGGGTAAATGGGTTTTCGAGATCGATAAATAAACGGCCGTTTACACCCAACCAATTACGAATCAACCTAAACAATTTTTGGCTTTGCTGCGGATTAAAATGCAGTAGCGTGTTGTAGGGAATGATAATCAACCCAAATTGTGTATTGTCGTTTTGCCACTGCAACACATCAGTTTCAATCAAGCATATGCGTTTTTGTACTTCAAGCGGGAATGCAGTCAAACGTTCGCGTGCCCGTGCCAACATCGCCGCAGAATTATCCAGTCCGGTCACATCAAAGCCAGCCTCAACTAATGGCAGCAGCAAACGTCCTGACCCACAACCAATTTCCAAAATAGGGTCACCTGTTTGCACCGCCAAATCAAGCAGAAAGTCACGGTCTGCTGTCAATTTTGTGTGCGTTAAGTCGTAATAAGTGGCGATGTGATTATACATTCATCATTATCCTAACCTGGACAAGCCAAAACCAAAAAGGTGATCAAAGATTTCACAGATGACACAGATTTCCTTTCTCAATCTGCGCAATCTGTGTAACCTTTGATATTATTATTGATTGAAAATCGGTTTCCGTTTCTCGCCAAAGGCAGCCAACGCTTCGAGATGATCAGGGGTTGCCCACAAATCGACGAAAAGTTGGGCCTCATAATGTTTGATTTTAGACAGGGGCTGGGAACCAGCCGCATAGGTGAGGGCCTTCATGGCGGCCAATGCTTGCCGCGGCAACTCAACCAGTTCAAGCGCCCATGCCAGCGCAGCCTCAAAAACATCTTCGTCTACGCCTGCTATCCGCTGAATCAACCCCAATTCCAAAGCGGTTTGGGTATCAAAAAGACGCGCAGTTAATAAAAGTTCCAATGCAGGGCTTTGCCCTACCAGGCGCACAAGACGACCTGTCCCACCCCACCCCGTAGTAAGCCCATTTTTCACCTGGGCAAAACTGAAGCGTGCCGCTGCTGAGGCAATGCGTAAATCACAGGCGGTGACGATTTCACAGCCGCCCCCAAAAGCGTCACCATTGATGGCACCGATCACAGGGATGGGTAGTTCTGTGAGGTGTGCGAGGGCAGTGCTCATCACACGGTTGAGACGTTCGCCAGCTTCAGGTTCTGGATGCAGATAAAGTTCTTTCAGGTCGCCACCGGAAACAAAGGCACGCTCACCAGCGCCAGTAATAATCAGTACGCGGGCATCTGGTTCTTGGGCAACGGCCGTTACCACATCAGCAAACCGTTCTTGCATCGCCCAATTCAAAGCATTGCGTGCTTCTGGCCGATTAACACGCAAGACAGCTACCCCATTTGCATCTAATTGATATTGGATAAGTTCACTCATGACGAAAGTGTAACAAAAAGTGGTGAATATGTTAAAATTCGGCCGCGCTGAGAAAATCACTTATACAATCTTTGCCACGAATTTCACAAATTACACGAATTAGATCGGCCTAAATGCGGGCAATTCGTGGCGATATAGAAAAACTACGCAGGAAACAAAATGAGCTTGCAAAATCGTTCGTACTATCAAGATGCATATACAAACACTTTTAAGGCAAATATCATAGAAAAGGTTGAGGTAAACGGCCGTCCTGCGGTCATCCTCGATCATTCTTATTTCTATCCAACCTCTGGCGGCCAACCGCATGATACAGGTACGTTAAATTCTGTGCCTGTGATTGACGTGCTGATACGGCCAGAGGACGATGCAGTGCTACATGTTTTAGATGGAGATTTGGACGTAAACGTCGAAACACTTGCACTGAGCAACGCCGAAACGCCTGCACTGAGCAACGCCGAAGTGGCCGTTTCTGCACAAATAAACTGGACCCGTCGTTTCGACCATATGCAGCAGCACAGTGGTCAGCATATTCTGTCACAAGCTTGTATACAAGTGGCAGAGGCTAATACCATCGGGTTTCATTTGAGTTCAGCCAGCGTAACTATTGACTTGGATACAAGCGAATTAAGCGCGACCCAAATCACACAAGTTGAGGCGTTGACCAACCAAATCATCTGGGAAAATCGTCCCATCACGATTCAAATGGTCACCCAAGCCGAAGCGCAAAACATGGCGATTCGCAAACTGCCTATTTTAGATAAGCAGCTTGTGCGCCTGGTTGAGATTGCCGATTTTGACTTGACTGCGTGTGGCGGCACACATGTGGCAGCAACCGGTGCTGTCGGATTGGTCAAAATCGTGAAGGTTGAGCGTCGTGGCACAAATTCGCGCATCACATTTGTGTGTGGTGGACGCGCATTCGCAGATTATCAACAAAAACATTTTGTTGTTGGGCAATTGATGTCGCAATTAACGACGGGTGCTGATGAATTGGCAACGGCCGTCACCAAACTACAAGAAAGCAACAAAAACACAAGCCGTCAACTCAAAAAACAACAAACCCAGCTGGATCAATATACAGCACAAAAGCTGCGCCAACAAGCCACAAAAATTGGCAGCACCATCATCGTAACGCATGTATTCACGGATCGTGACCCTGCTTCTTTGCGCAATTTGGGCAACCAATTTATGGGCGATACGGGCACTATCGCCTTACTTGCGGCTATCAACGACGACAAAACCCATCTCATCTTTTGTCGCGCCGATGATGTGCCCGGTCAAATGAATACGCTGCTTAAATCGGCCTTAGCAGAGTTAGGATCAAAATCTGGTGGGGGCAGCCCGAACATTGCACAGGGTGTTGCCGCCGGGCGTGGACAAATCAAAAAGGCAGGGGTAGAAACGGCCGTAGCCAACGCCGCCAAAACTATTGTAGGGGAAATCAATAGAATGGGTTAAAATAAAGGAGAGAGAGAGAAAAGGAAAATGGGAATTATGAGGACAAGAAACAATAATGCTGCCGATGCCCTTCAGGTCGTACCCTTTTTTACGAACCTGAATAGTGACGATGCCAATACTTTGGCCTCACGCTTGGTGATGCGGCGTTTTAGCCCCGGGCAAATCATTTTTCATCACGGTGACCCGGGCGGATTACTCTACATTATCAGCAGTGGCAAAGTGAAAATTACGCACGCAACGCCAGATGGGCAAGAAGCATTATTGGCTATCTTGGGTCAGGGCGAATTTTTCGGCGAGTTGGCACTTCTCGATAATTCCACACGCTCAGCAACGGCCGTGGCTATCCAACAAACCGCAACCCTCACGCTACACCGCGACGATTTCCGCCGTTTCATCGCCCAAAACCCCGATTTTGCCATGCATGTCCTGCAAACAATGGCGCAACATATCCGCCGTTTGAACGGTCAATTAAGCGATATTTTCTTCCTGGATTTACCGGGTCGTTTAGCACGCACCTTGCTGCGACTAGCTGAACAACACGGCAAAGTCACCCCTGACGGCATCTTGATCGACCTGTCCCTTACCCAAACCGACCTGGCCGAAATGACGGGTGCGACCCGTGTGAGCATCAATAAAACGTTAGGTCGTTTTCGACGTGCAGGTTGGGTAAAAACCAAAGGCCGCCGTTTTACGATTTTAGATCGGGATGCATTGGTAAATTTGATCCTCATTTCGGGTGGTTCTGTTTATTGAAATCGAACAGGTTTTGAGTTGACCCACGCCCCACAAATGGGGCGTTTTCTATTTTTGCTATGGCAAACTATTTCGATTCAAGCTACGGCCGTATCGCCTACACCGATCAACAAACTGGCAATATTCCCACGATCTTTATGCATGGCTTGCCCACTGCCAAAGAATTATTTTGGCCGGTTTTACCCCATCTCGATCCAGAAATACGTGCCGTTTATACATCATTCCTGATGGCAGCCATTTCCTGCCAATCGATACACCTCAACAAGTTGCCATCCAAATCAATAACTTTATGTCAGGATGATCAGTTGTTGCTAGCTGACTACAACGAATTCAGGAAGGAATGAATTTAAGGCATAGGAAAAAATTTGTTTCTTTCCCAATTCGCTGTAATAACAGAGGCAACCATTTTATTACGGCATTCTGAGTGGGATCGTGTATAACATTAAGCGCAAACAACTGTAACTGGTGAGCAATTATTTATGCAAGTTGATCAAAACGAAATAGAACCGACAGAAACGGCCACTTCGACAAGCTCAGTGCAGGCCGTATCACCCCCCGCAACAGCCGCAGAAAAACCACGCCACTTCAACTGGGAATCGCTGGCCGTGATTATGTTGCTTCTGATCCTAATATTGGCAGCTTACTTCCGTTTCACTGGCCTAAATTGGGACGACAATCACCATCTACACCCCGACGAACGTTTTCTCACCGATACAACCAGCCTACTGAGTTCAGTCTCAGACCCCCTCGAATATTTGCGCACCTCCTCCTCCCCGCTCAATCCCTACAATGTCGGCAAAAACTTCTTTGTTTATGGCAACTTTCCCATCACCATTGCGCGTTACGTCGCAGAAGGCGCCAACAGCGCCTGTGCCTATCTGGACGCGGCTGACATCAGTTGGTGTGAGTACAATCTCACTGACTACAATGGCATTCATTTAGTTGGGCGTGCTTTATCGGGACTGATGGACCTGTTCGCTGTTTTGCTGCTCTTTTTCCTGGGACGGCGTTTATATGATTGGCGCATTGGGTTATTGGCCGCTTTTTTGCAAGCAACGGCCGTTATGGCCATCCAACAATCCCACTTCTTTACCGTCGATAATTGGGCTTCTGCCCTGACTATTTTCACACTTTATATGGCCGCCCGCGCCGCCACATTAGGTGACAAAACGCCCCGTTTCCAATTACGCTGGTATATGCTTTTTGGCTTAGGCTTGGGTCTGGCAACTGCCTCACGTATCAACATCGCCCCCCTCGCTGGCATGATTGTGGTCGCCACGCTCATCTGGCTGGTACGTCAATATGACCTCAAACTACCCGATTTATCCGGCTTCAAACTGATTCAAAATGTCGATTGGCAGCATGCAGTCTTGGGTGTGGCTTTGGCAGCGGCCGTTTCCATCATCGTTTTTCGCTTCGCCCAACCCTACGCCTTCACCGACAGCGCTTTAGCCCGGCAGCAAGTATTAGAACAAACGGGACAAGAACCCGGCATGGTAGAACTTGCCATTCGTTCAGTTGTCGGTTTCAACAGTCAATGGCTTAGCAATATGGAAGAAATCCAAAGGCTGCAAGCACCCGAAGCCTCCTTCCCACCCGCTTTGCAATGGACGGATCGCGCACCGATCCTTTTCCCTTTGGTCAACATGGTGCTGTATGGCATGGGTTTGACCGCTGGCATTGCCGCTATTTTGGGTTTCTTTTGGGCCTTGTGGCGCATGGTGCGCTTCAAACCAGATTGGGTCGCCCACGCCCTACCTGTCATCTGGTCAGGTCTCTATTTCTTGTTTATGGGCACGCGCTGGGTCAAATCGATCCGTTACTTTTTGCCCGTTTATCCCACATTTTTATTATTGGCAGCCTGGTTATTATTCTTTTTATGGGATCGGGCTGGTGCAACTGCATCACGACGCAGTTTAAAACGCACGGCCGTTGCCATCCTCATGGCACTCGTCATCATTCCTAGCTTTCTCTGGGCCAACACCTTCGTCAAAATTTATCAGCAGCCCGTCACCCGCCTGGCAGCATCCAACTGGATTTTTGAGAATGTGCCCTCTGCCGCGACGCTGCTTTACGAGGTCGATGGCGAACCACACGAACTAAACCTGCCCAACAAAGGGTTTGATCTACAACCCGGCGGCACGCCTGTACAAATCGTCGCTGTTTTGCCTGAAGATGGCACCATCACGGGGATACGCTTTAACTACCTGAGCGACGCCGATGCAGAGGTCGGCATAGACAGCGGCGAAACCTTACGCCTCTTTTTTAATGGCGCGTTAACAGAGGAGTTTCCCCTTTATTTAGATGAGAACTGGCAGCCGGTTACGATTCCATTACCAGAAACGGCCGTTGCGGCCAACACCCCCACCCAAATCGATATCGAAGCGGGCGACGGCGGTCCGATCCGCGCCAAAACCAGCCTGATCGTCAATGAACATTGGGATGATATTTTACCTGTGGGCACAAACGGCCGTAACGCCTAT
>CAYGMR010000188.1:7898-8239 GCA_964350725.1 uncultured Ardenticatenaceae bacterium
GATAACGATCCCAACAAACTCAACGATCTGCTCACCTGGGTCGATGAATCTGATTACATCATGCTCAGCAGCCAACGCGCACTGTGGCATTTGCCGCGCCTGCCGCTCACCTACCCTTTGATGATTCGTTATTACGAAAGCCTCTTCAACGGCGATTTGGGCTTCGAGTTAGTACACCAAGAACACGCGCCCTTGCAAATCGGCCCGCTGCATATCAGTGACACCGCTGGCAAAATCAGTTGGGGCGAATCACCAGACGTCGGTTGGCCACCACCTGGCGATTTGGGCGCTGAAGAAGCGTTCAGCGTCTACGACCACCCGCCCGTCTGGATTTTCAAGAA
>CAYGMR010000188.1:8315-10091 GCA_964350725.1 uncultured Ardenticatenaceae bacterium
CCACCCAATCACCGAACGGCTTGCTGTTGTCTTCAGGTGCACAGGCCGTGCAGCAAGCCAACGGCACATTCAGCGACATTTTTAATGTTGACGGTGTTTTGTCACAAAACCCGGCGCTGGCAGCAGTCGTTTGGTGGCTGGCTGTCATTCTGCTGGGCTGGCTAGCTTTCCCGCTCACCTTTGCGGTTTTGCGCGGCTTACCTGACCGTGGTTACGCTCTGGCACGTATCCTTGCCTTACTGATTATCTCCTATTTTGGTTGGATCACAGCCAGCCTGAATATACTGCCCAACACACGCGCCACACTTATCTTGGGACTGCTGTTGATGGGTGCTATTAGTGTGCTGATTTTCATACGCCGTCGTCATGAAATGGTTGCATTTGTGCGCCAAAATTGGCGTTATTTGCTGTTGGCTGAAGCCATCGGCCTGGGCTTGTATTTGCTGCAAATTGGTGTGCGACTGGGTAATCCCGATGTGTGGGATGTGATTTGGGGCGGTGAAAAACCGATGGATCTGTCTTACTTTACGGCCGTTCTCAAATCGACCACCTTCCCCCCCTACGACCCCTGGTTTGCTGGTGGGTACATCAACTATTATTACTATGGCTTCGTCTATGTGGGCGCCCTCACCAAACTGCTCGGTATCGTCCCGACCGTTGCCTATAATCTGATCTTACCGATGCTGTTCAGCTTTACTGGGCTAGGCGTTTTCAGTCTGGCCTACAATCTCGTTGTCTATCGAGACCAAAGTACAAGCAAGACAACCAGTTTGTGGAGCAAAAAAGCGTTGTGGGCCGGTGTGCTGGGCATGGTGCTTGCCATGGTCTTGGGCAATTTGGCCGAGGTCGGGGTTTTATTTGATGCCTGGTACAAAACAGGCGCCGCAGGCTTGGACAATCTGCCTTTAATCGGAACGGCCGCACGCACACTCGACGGTGGCATGAAAATGTTGGGTGGTCAACCAGCGGCCGTTTATCCCGGTGACTGGTTCTGGACGGCAACACGCGCCATCAACTTCTTGGAAGGCGAAGTCGCGCCCATCACTGAATTCCCATTTTTCACCTTCCTGTATGCCGACTTGCACGCACATATGATCAGTATGCCGCTGCAAATGTTGGCGTTGGGTTGGGCAATTGCGTTGGCATTACAACCCAGCAAAGCAAAGGCGGGCGACCAAGACGGCAAAGCTAGCAACTGGTTTGAAACCAGCTTGCAATGGTTCCTGGGTGGTCTGGCGATTGGTGTTTTACGCGCTGTCAACACCTGGGATTGGCCAACTTATTTGGTGATTGGTGCCTTGGCAGTTTGTTTTCATGCGTATAAACGTGAAAACAAACTGGATTTGCGTTTTTGGGGTCAGGGGCTTTTGCAAACGGCCATTCTCTTCACACTGGCTACCATCACCTTTTGGCCTTTTGCTGCTAATTATGGCGTTGGTTATTCATCCATTTCGCTCTGGCCCGGTTCCTACACACACATGCAAAACTATTTGACCATTTACGGCATCTTCCTCTTTATTATCGTCACCTTCCTGATTATTGAAATTCAGGATTGGGGCGGCAGCTTAACGCAAGCAAGCCTGGAAAAATGGGAATATATCGCCAAGCCACTTTTGTTGGCGCTGGTTCTGTTTTTACTGTTAATCATTCTGCTTGTGTTACGTGGCTATTGGATTACGCCAGTGGTCTTAACCTTGCTTACGATTGCTGGTTTATTAGGATTGCGGCCAGGCATTGATGCTGCGCGTCGCGTTGTTCTCATTTTGATTGCCAGTG
>CAYGMR010000189.1:0-1790 GCA_964350725.1 uncultured Ardenticatenaceae bacterium
GCCGATTTTTGGAAAATGTTGAATTGCTTTATAAAGAACTGCTTGCCAATCATATCGAGGAATCGGAACGCGCCCGCATCTGGCAAGAAACCGAAACTGCGATTTCCGAAGCTTTCAGCCATTTTAGTCTGGATGGCTTATCGATCAAAAATTCAACGGTTCGGCAACAACGATTCCGCATGACTGTCATTGAGGCGTTAAAAGAAATGTTGCTGGAAAGCCTCGATGCACTTGATGGCCCACATTTGGTGCAAGCCTTAGGCGATTACGTCGATATTCATCAGAAAAAGTGGCAAGATCGCATTGGTGAAGAAGAATACCGCAATTTCCAACGGCTGCTTTTGTTGGCTGCAATTGATCGTGAATGGCGTGATTATCTGACAGCAATGGATGATTTGCGGCGCGAGATTGGTCTGGAAGCGATTGGTCAGCGTGACCCCAAGATGATGTACAAACAGCGTTCTTTCCAGATGTTTGAACATATGCGCAAGAATATTGACCGCGACATCGCCGATCGCTTCTTCCGCCAAATCGTTAGCCACGACCAGTTTGTACGCCAGCAGCAGGCTGAAGTTCAGTATCAATTAAAATCACAGGATGCCGGCTATCAAAAGGTGCAACGCAAGAGTGGGCGTGGCATGGAAGTACGCCGTGATGCCCCCAAAGTGGGGCGCAATGATCCCTGTCCCTGTGGCAGCGGCAAAAAGTATAAACATTGCCACGGCCGTGTCCAAAAATCAAACGCTCGCGCAACGACAGCCGCACAACCAACGGGAAACAGCCAGGCGACAAAAAAGAAAAAGAAAAAATCACGTCGCAGACGGCGGTAACTGCGGATTGAAATCCGCAGCTGGAGAAATAAAGTGCGTTAAAACGCACTCAAAAATAAAAACATCTTCAAAAAGTGTTCCTAACCCGTTTTAACGGGTTTTCTTTTCTTAGCCGTGTATTTTAATGCGCGGTGGGTTTTGCAGGCTCTTCTTGCCACAAACGCTGCATTTCTGCACTGCGCAGTAATAATTCATCTAACGTTCCCTGGTCGGAAATACGGCCGTTTTCCAGCACCACAATTTGATCCGCACGACGCAGCACTGAACGCCGGTGTGAAACAACCAGACAAGTTGGCATTTCACCGGCGCTGCGCCCAGCAAAAACGCGCTGCCACAGCAGACGTTCTGTATCCACATCCAAAGCGCTCGACAAATCATCAAACAGCAGCAGTTCCGCATCATGCACAAACATGCGTGCAGCGGCAGTACGCTGCAATTGCCCACCCGAAAGGCGCACGCCGCGCGGGCCAACAAGTGTATCCAGGCCAGCATCCATGCCCGCGAGGTCTTTTTCAAAAACGGCCGTTTTTAGCGCCCGATCAATGTCAACCTGCACTGCTGGCAAACCCATCAAAATATTATCCCGCAGCGAATCGCTAAACAAGCGTGGCACTTGGCCCGTATAGGCGACACGCGGTGGCACAAAAAAGGTCGCTAGATCAGAAACAAGCATCTCATTCCAATAGACCTGGCCAGCTTGTGGGGGCAATATACCCAACAGAACTTGCAACAGCGTCGATTTTCCAGAACCAATACGACCCGTGACAACTGTAAACGCCCCACGGGAAAGCTGTAAATCAATATCTTGGATACCGCCGCTTTCGTCGCCGTTTGCCTGTGGGAATTGGTAGGTCAATCCCCGAACCTCTAACTGCTCAAACCTATCCGCATTTGTTTTTGCCTCAAAATGTATTTCTGGAGCTGGTTGACGTAAATAAATCGGATGATGTGCCACGACAC